>CAZDYY010000420.1:0-1913 GCA_964509745.1 uncultured Legionella sp.
TCAGGAGCTACGAAGTGGATTATGTGCACGCCTTGTGGCATCTGGACTTCCACCATGGTTCACGCAATATTCTGGATAAACAGGGTCAATGGCGAAAGCCGTTATTGCTTGCGATTCTGGATGACCGGTCGCGCGTTATCTGCCATGCACAATGGTATTTCGACGAAACCGCGGAAACCCTGGTTCATGGCTTCATGCAATCCTTGCAAAAACGCGGACTTCCTCGCGCCCTGATGAGTGATAACGGGGCTGCCATGATATCGGCCGAGTTCACTCAGGGACTTGAGCGCCTGAGCATTTTACATCAGCCCACATTACCGTATAGCCCATACCAAAACGCTAAACAAGAAGTGCTCTGGGCACAGGTTGAGGGCCGGTTGATGGCCATGTTGGAAGGTGAACCCAACCTGACGCTGGCTCAACTCAATGAAGCCACCATTGCCTGGGTTGAGTTTGAATATCACCGCAAGCATCACTCCGAACTGAATACAACGCCCATACAGCGTTATATGAATGACACAAGCGTTGGAAGGGATTGTCCATCCAGCGCTGATTTGCGCCTTGCATTTTGCATGCAAGTAAAACGCAAGCAACGAAAATCCGATGGCACATTCAGTTTAAACGGCAAACGCTTTGAAATCCCGTCTCAATACCGCCACCAGGAATACATCACGGTGCGTTATGCACGCTGGGATTTAAGTCACGTAACACTGGTTGACCCGCATACCGACACTTGCCTGTGCAAGCTTTATCCACAGGACAAGGCGGCCAATGCCAGCGGTTACCGGCGCGCATTGCAACCAACAGACAATCAGACAAAAGCGCCATTAAACCTGGCATCAGGAATTGCACCGCTGTTAAAGGACCTGATGGCTAATTATGCAGCCACCGGCTTGCCGCCTGCATTTCTTCCAAAGGAGGACTGATATGAATAAGAAACTACTTGCCCTCTATGGGCTAAAATACAACCCGTTCTCACCGGAAGTACCAGTTGAGGCACTGCATGCTCATGCGAAACTGGACAGTTTTTGCTGGCGCATTGAGCACTCCTTTATCAAGGAAGGCGGCTTTGCCATGATTAGTGGCGAACCCGGAACGGGTAAAAGTGTTGCCTTGCGTGTGCTTGAGGCAAGACTTTCTTCCATTCGGGATGTTCAAGTCGGGATTTTAACCCATCCAACAGGCAATCTGGCGGATTTTTACAGGGAACTGGGTGATATTTTTGGTGTGACGCTGAATGTTCATAACCGATGGAACGGGTTTAAGAATTTGCGCGAACGCTGGATATCCCATGTGGAAAGTTCGCTTGTTCGACCTGTCTTGCTTATTGATGAAGCCCAGGAAATGTTGGCCATTGTGCTCAATGAATTGCGTCTGCTCACCAGCGACCAGTTTGACTCCAGGTTATTGCTGGGTGTTGTTCTAGCTGGCGACCAGCGCCTGAATAACAAGCTGAGACGGGATGATTTAATCCCGCTGGGGAGCCGCATGCGTATACGGTTGAATATGGAATACGCCAGTGCTGAACAACTGATGCAAAGTCTCTTGCATCTGCTTGAGCATGCTGGCAATCCAGGACTGATGACGCGGGAGCTGATGAACACCCTTTGCGAGCATGCCATTGGCAACTATCGGGCGATGTGCACCATGGCCGGCGAACTGCTGGCGCATGCCGCTCAACAAGAACGGGTAGTACTCGATGAAAAGCTGTTCCTCGAATGCTTTTCCACTCAGGCACCATCAAAAAATCGAAAACAAACCTGAACCAGGAGGAATCATGAATTATCCACCATCCGGTTTCACGTTTCCTGACATCAGCGGTGAGGTTGCATCTCAATTACAAGAGCTACTTTACTTATTTGTGGATGCTTTCGATGCACATTATTGCCGCAGGATAGAAAAGTATCATCGTC
>CAZDYY010000421.1:0-1906 GCA_964509745.1 uncultured Legionella sp.
TGACTCTGGTTCACCTGGAGTGTGAGACGCTTTCTCTTGCAAATGCAGATTAACCGGTTTAGACGTGCTGCGTTTGACTGAAAAACCGGGGCTCGATGACATCACATTCATCAGCTGACTGTCATCCCTGTATTCGGGCATCGCTTTCGCTGGTGTTCCAGCAATGCCAGCTGCAGACCGTGGCTCTTTATACGCTGAAGCACCAGGAACAGTGCCAGTCTCAACCGCGTTCAATATTGCAGCGTGGATCTGTCCGGTGAAAGGATGACGGGTGACTGCCTCATCAGGTAAACAATCTGCTACAGACACATCAGCAATATTTGAATTCTGCGAGAAATCAGCATAATCGACCGGATAAAATTGTCGAACATCTTTTTCATGTTCACCCGGCAAAACGGAAATCAATGCTTCTGCAACTGGCATGCCTCCCTGAACTTTCATAGTGCTCCATGCATCTCGTGTTCTTTAATATGTCTGGAAATACAAATTTAGCGCATAATTTGCGCTAATGTACTCAAATATCTACCATTTTATATCTTTTTTTATGCATCAACGCAAGCAAATATAAAAGTTTCAGTCCATACTATATCTTTCTCACTGATACCCAAAGGATGATGAATGATGAAAACCTGGTTAATATCCATTTTACTCGTGTGTGCAAGCAGTGCATTTTCACAATCCATGATAACCAAAGTAATTGATTTGAATTACTGTCAGGCCGACAAGGTTCTTGCCTTGATTCAGCCATTATTAAAACCAGGTGAAAAAGTCAGTGGTTCCGGCCAGACACTGGTAGTGAACATCAGTCCGGAAACATTAACCCGGTTACGCCTTGTCATTCACAAACTGGATCAACCTCCGGTAACCTTTCAAATTACCATTCATCAAGGTAATCCAGACTGGATAAATTCACAGGATGATGATGACATCCACTACAGCGCCTCATCCAACGACACGCTGCGGCAAAACCAGAGCGTCAACGTCATCAATGGAGCATCGGCATTTGTTTCAACTGGAGAAGAGGTCCCCATCCTGAGTGCAGTCGGGGCTGGCTGGAACACCGGGGTTGCCTATGAGCAACATCAAACCGCTTCAGGCCTGCTGGTGAAA
The DNA here is from genome assembly GCA_964509745.1 of uncultured Legionella sp. Taxonomy (GTDB): domain Bacteria; phylum Pseudomonadota; class Gammaproteobacteria; order Legionellales; family Legionellaceae; genus DDPF01. Next base: position 1,111 of record CAZDYY010000421.1, read on the forward strand.
CCCAGTCTGCAAGGATCCCGGGTTAAATTAAAAGTGAAACGAATTCGGGACCAGCAAAACAAAACCCAGCTGCAAACATTTGACAATCAGCAAGTCGACACCACCATCATGGCGCCCCTGAACAAATGGATCTCGCTGGGTAGTGCCCAGGGAGCGGCACAACCATCAAATTCAATCACCTATAGTGCAGGCAATAAATTTTCCCATACAGCAACGCTCTTTATCAAAGTGAGCATTGTCAGGAACTAGCCAAAGGGGGTTACAGGAAATACGCACAAACAAAAAACCCCGCACAAGGCGGGGTTTGATAAAAACAGAAAAAATTACCGTTTTGAGTACTGGGTTGCACGTCGTGCTTTGTGCAAACCAACTTTTTTCCGTTCAACCTGCCGTGAATCACGAGTCAGCAACCCGCGTGCACGTAATTTTCTGCGATGAGAATCAGCACGTGGTTCCGTGCCTTCAGGAATTCCTGCCTCATCATATGCTACCAGTGCACGTGCTATGCCCAAACGGACCGCACCAGCCTGGCCAGCAATTCCGCCGCCAACAACGGTTGCATAGATATCAAATTGTTTGAGCGCGTCACATGCTTCCAGTGGTTGTCTAATAACCATGCATGATGTTTCGCGGCCAAAATATTCTTCCAGCGCCCGGTTATTGATTTTAATTTCACCTTTGCCAGGACGCAAGAATACCCGTGCTGAAGAACTCTTTCTGCGACCTGTGCCATAGTATTGCTGCAATTCAGCCATAATACTTATTCCTTAATCTCAAGTTGCTTGGGTTGCTGGGC
>CAZDYY010000422.1:0-1903 GCA_964509745.1 uncultured Legionella sp.
AAATTCATGTTGTGTGCCATCCTCATCCGTTTGGTGATGCGTTGTTGATTTCAAGTCCTTTATCCAATCGAATAAATAAGCATGATCACCGTCTTTGACGCCAATAACATGATTCATATTGAGCGAATCAAGCAAGGACAGGTGTGGAGCATTGGCAGCCAGTCCATCTTCAACAATCAGCACTTTAAGATGAGGGTGCTCGCGTCGCAAGTCAGACAGTAACCGTTTGGAAGCATTCCGTTCGCAGTCGTTCTTCGTCGCACCATCGCCCTTAACGATTGGCTCAGGTGCCAGAGGAATGACCTCACGATGCTCTGGATGAACCAGTACAGCGCCCAGCATTTGGTGATAATACTCAATGTGGCCGTTACGATGATGCTTCTCACAGCAGCATTCACAGTGCACTTTTTCGGAGGAGTATTGCCCGGTTCCGTCGATGGAGATGATGTAATGGCCATCAAGATACCGGTACTTTTCCAGAGCTTTGCCCCGTTGCAAGTAGGAAAATATTTGTTTAAATGGTCGTCTTAACTGTTGTGGCGTAATCACGTCCAGACGTTCACGCATGCAGGTGTCACTCGGTGCCTTTGCGACGCCATATAGCGTGCGTTGAATGAACAGTCAGTTGCCACAATCATGAACACGTTATCACCCGGTGACAAGGTGTTGTACTCGCCGGTTGACAGCAAGAAATCGCCGTTCATGCTGAATCAGGCCCCACGGTACAGTATGGCGTATTTAAAAGCCTTGCAGGCAGAGCTTGGTACACCTGAAGGGATTGAGCAGCTATTGACCGAATTTGTACCTGAAGACTTTTCAGACCCTGATTATGTCCGCGGTATCAAGGTGTACCTCGAGAACATGGGGCGTTCCAGAATCACGTTTCTGGAGTCCATGTTATTGCATCCGGAACAATGTGCCGGGTTTTGCGAGGCTCTGAAACAGTTTCCGGCGGCGTTGATTGAGAAAATAAAACAAGAGCTGGTGTTTTCCAGTGGCGGTACGATATTGCATATTGCAGCATACACGGATTGTGTCGAGCTGATTGAGCTGTTTGCCACGTCCGACACAGACATCAATCGGCCAAACAATCATTGTGAAACCCCGGCATACAGCGCGATTATTCATGGACACTGGCGAGCATTTGATGCCTTTGGAAAAAGGGGAGCCAAACTTGAATCTGTTCTGACGCGTGGCGAGCATTTAAAAAATCTGAAATTTTCCTTTCCATTTTTTGTGGCGATTGATTATGGCGCGCTGGCTATCAAGCATCCATTACTGCGAGATGGGACATCTTATAGTGCTTGTGACGCACTTTGGGATAAAGTGCCTACCATGGAACAGACGTCATGGTTGATAGTAGCGGCCCAGTCCGGGAATCTGAAGAAACTGGAAGAAGGGCTCATCAATAATCCGGATTATGATCTGGATGAAGCCGTGGGTGAGGAGGGTGCTACGGCATTGATCATTGCTGTCCAGCATGGTCATATCAGGATAGTTGAATTCTTGTTGCGTGCGGGTGCAGACGGGGATGGAGTGGTTGCTTAAAACGTGCGAAAAAAAATGGATTGATTTCAGGGATAGCAATGGCCGAACACCACTGAGCAGTGCGGTCGAAAGCAAAGAATATACCTGCGCGGAAACGTTGTTGAAGGCCGGGGCCGGAGTTAATGTGACGGATTATCATGGTGTTACAGCATGTTACATCGCAGCAAAGGATGGGCATGTTCCGTTGCTTGAGTTGTTGTGCAAGCATGAAGCGGATATAAACCGGGCTGCACTGGATGGGACGACACCGTTAATTGCCGCTGTTGTTCGCAAGCGTCTTGATGTGGTCAGGTTTCTGGTCGGAAAAAAAGTTGATATCACCAAATCAATGCCTGATGGCAGAACCGCACTGCAT
>CAZDYY010000423.1:0-1892 GCA_964509745.1 uncultured Legionella sp.
GCCTTGATCTTTTCCGTGGATCTCCGCGGGAGGCAAGGTCTTTCATCGAGGGTTTTGCCAATGCCGCAGGAATCGCCAACAATTGGGCTACCGGCGGAGCAAAGCCTTGAAATTTACATCCTCCAAAATAGTCCCCGGGAAGCTTTTCGAGATCAAAGGCTCCTTATCCCAAATCTTGTTTCCAGCCTCTTGGGATTCTTGCGGAAATGCTGATTTCTCGCCTCGAAATATCTTATATCGCCTCCTCCCTTCTACTCGAAAGCAGAATAAAGCGACATAGCTATTGCCGAACTTGAACCCCGAATTGAAATTCTTTACACCAACACTTCCCGAAGATTCAGTAACCGATTACATTCCTTCGGGGACAATTCACAAACATAGTAGTATCCAGGATTAGGGAACCGTTTACATATTTCGTCTGAGTCAACGTCAATGACTACGTGACGATATGCCGCGTAAGGGGAAACGTTTGTAGCTTCGTTTATTGATGGTGGTTCTTTGAAATATATGGTTTCAAACTTGCCGAGGACGGCGGTGACAGTCTCCATTTCGATATGTGGTCCTTGATTTGTTCTTGCCGGGTCGCTGCCGTCTTTAGCGTAGAAAATTCGCGCCATAGAATCACCTCGTATTCGTCATATTGGTTATAGTTGCCATTTCGATTTGCACAACGGCTCAAGGTGTAACACACCTTGACCGCTGCTGCCATTGGCTAGCGTCTCGACGGTTAGCAGATCGGATCACGGATATATTCAGGGTGGTAATGGCCTACGATGTATTCCGGTGGAAGATTCTTTCGTATTGGGAAGCCGAAGCAATCACCTGGCTGCGGATGTTTGTAAGTAGAATCAAGAAACTTTTCAAACATAACCTCAATCATACTGCCAGACAATTCAAGAATTGTATCGAATGCGATAGAATCAAATGGAACATTACAGACAAAAACAGTGGGAACACCAATACCTTTTAAGCTTTTTCTATAATCTGGCCCATCTCTCCGACTAAGAGTTGCAGCTATTCCAAGAAGGTACTCACTTCCATACAACATGTAATGCCCACAACATTCAAGAAGCATCTTTTCATTGGCTTCAAAAAATACCTTCCCCGCACGATTATCTGACTCCATATCTTCGACGGCTGCTAACACGTCTGACTCTGAAAGCTCAGGGAATCGTCCTGACAGGAAATGGTCTTTGGCAATCTGTTCATATTCTTGAAGGTCTAACCTTCGTATTCCTTGTTTGTAATATGAGTTGGTGTCCAATGGGCAACATCCATGGAAGGTCCTGAATGTATCGAATCTTTCAGTTAGTAGGCATGCAAGCTCATGTTTAACATCAACCTCAAATCCTCTTACGCGATGCACAATCCTGTCAAGCCACCCTGTATTGTCACTTACTACATATTTAGGCGGATCGGTGCGAAAAGAATCTATCACTTCGTGATTCACATAATCAGATATTAATTCGAGGATTATATCGTTCCAAGATGTATAGTCTGTCCAGACTAGGGTTGTTGCGGATTTCTGCATATTAGTCCTTAATGCCAAATATTGTACGTCTACAGGATTCACAGGTGTTGATGTGACATAGTACTGCTTTCGTTAGGCATGTAGATCTGGTATTTGTTTGTCGGTGGAAACATCCCTCATTAGTGTCTTCAGCCTTGCAAGAGAGATGCATCGTTGACCGTTACTCTGAAGTTTCCCTGCTTGCAACCAGGGCAGTGCTCCTGGTCCATTATAAGCTTCATCAAATCCTCCGCACTTTTTAAGTTTTAGCACAATTAAGTGTTGAGGCTCGTTTCGAAGGCTAACGGATGCGGTTTGTGTCGCCTTTATCTGTACCGAAACTCCACTTGGAGCAATTGCATCATGTCGTTCGGCTGAGCAG
>CAZDYY010000424.1:0-664 GCA_964509745.1 uncultured Legionella sp.
TGGCTTGAAAACCACTCGTGAGTTGCCTTTCGACTAGGAAAAACTGTCTTTAAAAACAAAATACCATCTGGCTCAAAGACATAAGGAACTAGGTAAACGTAATGTAAACAACGCACATACATAATTTTCTGATTAGGATAGCGCTCCTGATTGTGATGCGGTTTAATCGTTAACAGATTTCCATTATGAATTTCTTCAATAATTTCCTCAAAACCAATGCCACGCACAGAAAGTAGTTGGGCATTTTTCTTGAAGCAATATCGAAACTTCATGACAATACCTTACTCGCCTCTCGGTGAATAATCACATTCAAATAAGTTTGATAGGGCATGCCTTTCTTTGAAGCAATTATTTTAATCGCCTCTAAATCTAACTCATGAATACGAATCGTAACGGATTTTTTTCGTGTGGTGTGCCGATTTGCTGCAGCTTGAATCAAAGCCATTTCATCTTGCAAATTCTCAATATGGGGCGACTCATTAATATGCGCCTCAATGTCCTTCTCATAATTATCAAGAATGATTTGTTTGTTCATATGACCTCCAATACTCTTAGAGAATATTTTGCCTTCTAACAACTTCGTTTTAAGGCAACCATATGTTCAATATAGCACCAATGTATTGATATTGTCAATACATTGGTGCGCATCGTCAGGGCCTACGCA
>CAZDYY010000424.1:674-1874 GCA_964509745.1 uncultured Legionella sp.
GGGTCTACTGGGATATAGCGGCATCCAGGCTACGATCGCGTTGCACAAACCCTTTAAGCCAAACTAAGTGCCATTTGGTAATCTTCTGCTAATTTCGCGGCATCATGGGGCATAGTAAAAAATGCGACAAGTTGGCCTTGGGGATTGAATAGCATGATGGTTCCAGTGTGCTCTATATTATAATTTTGCTCATCGGTTGCTGCTTTAATTTTTGCATAAGCTACTCCCATTTCTTGAGCCATAGCCTTGACCACGTCTTCATTTGCACCTCGTGCACCGATAAAATTAGGATTAAATGCGGTCACATAGGCTCTAAGCTTTTTCACTGTGTCACGCTCTGGGTCAAGAGACACAAGAATCACTTGGGGTAATGGTTTAACGCCTTGCTCTTCTAACAACGTGACCATCTTACTCAACTCCGTCATTGTCACAGGACAAATGGTAGGACAGGTTGTGAAGCCGAAAAACATCATTGTCCACTGATGATTGAGGCTTGCATTATTAAATGCCGTTTTATTACTGCCTTTCAAATCAAATGGGGCTACATCACGCGGCTTTGCAAGCCATGTTCCATGAAATTTTGCCATATCAACTTGAGGAACTCGATATTGCATATGTTGCGAAACAAAAAATCCCAATGCAAGACCAACACAGGCCATTAATACAGCTATCGTAACCATGACACCATTTTTTTTACACTGCATAGAAACCATCCTTATAAATAATGATCAAATAATATAACCACAAAAAGCAACATTAAATACACAATCGAATATCGAAATGTACGCATCGCAATAACCGGTTCGTCATGGCGATATAAAACGAGAGCCCAGTACATAAAGCGAGCTCCTAATAATAATGCGCCCATCAAATACAACCAACCACTCATCCCTACCAAAAATGGCAAAATACTGACAAGAACCAACAATATGGTATAAAGCAAAATACTCAATTTGGTATATGGGATCCCATATATCACTGGCAACATCGGAATTTCCGCATTACGATAATCTTCAAAACGATAGATCGCCAACGCCCAAAAATGCGGGGGGGTCCAAATAAAAATAATTAATACTAAAAGTAGCGCCTGAGGATCAAAATGATTCGTCACTGCAGTCCACCCCAACAGAGGAGGAGCGGCACCCGCTAAACCACCAATCACAATGTTTTGTGCCGTTGCGCGTTTAAGATAACCGGTAT
>CAZDYY010000425.1:0-1868 GCA_964509745.1 uncultured Legionella sp.
GATGCAGCACACGGTACCAATCCTGCTTCAGCGGTCATGTGTGGTTTTAAAGTGGTTGAAATACCCACAGCAAACGATGGCGAGATCGATCTGGACGTATTGCGTCATAAACTGGGCCCAAAAACTGCCGGCATTATGCTGACCAATCCGTCCACACTGGGATTGTTTATGCGACAAATCAAGGACATTGCCGACATGGTCCATCAGGCGGGGGGGCTGCTTTACTATGATGGAGCCAATCTGAATGCAATCGCAGGCAAAGTCAGGCCAGGCGATATGGGCTTTGACGTGATGCACCTGAACCTGCATAAGACATTTGCCACACCACATGGTGGCGGTGGTCCGGGCTCAGGACCCGTTGCGGTTGGCAAGCGATTGCAGCCATTCCTGCCCTTGCCCGTAGTCATCAAAAAGGACCATCATTATGATTGGGCAACACGGGCGGATATTCCCCAAAGCATTGGTCGTTTATCCTGCTTTATGGGCAATGCCGGCATTTTGCTGCGTGCCTGCTTTTATATCCAGCTGCTGGGACGCGAGGGTGTATTGCGCGTCTCTGAATATGCAACGTTGAATGCAAACTATCTGCTGGCTGAATTAACCAAAGCTGGATTCCGTCCTGCATTTCCAGGTCGGCGGGCCAGTCACGAATTTGTTTTGAGCCTGAGTCAGGAGAAAAAATCCATGGGCATGACCGCCATGGATCTGGCCAAACGACTGCTGGATTATGGAATTCACGCACCCACCACTTATTTTCCATTACTGGTTCCCGAGTGCCTGTTGATTGAACCAACAGAAACCGAGTGCAAGGAAACACTCGATACATTTATTAACGCCATGCGTGTCATTCGCAAGGAAGCTGAAACAAACCCGGACTTGCTTAAAAGTGCCCCGCACAACCTGCCAGTCAGGCGCCTGGATGATGTGAAAGCAGCAAGAGAACTGGATTTGAATTATTTTCAAAGTCATGTTATGAATGACAATGCATGACATTGGATGTTTCGAAGTTCTGTGCGTTGTTCACAGAGCGCAGGCTGCAACATAAAATAATAACAAGAAATGCACCTATACGGAGATAAAAATGAATGGCAAGGTATTTGCACAACGCTTTAACCGCGAACTGGCGGCGCTGGACTTTCCCGAAGACTTGACAGAAAAAATCAAGGCAGTCGCCAAGGTTTTTGGAGTAACCCGGCATTTGGCCAATGCCATGATTTTTGGACAAATTCTGCCACATGAAGAGCAACTGTTAAAAATTGCACAGATTCTGGAAGTTTGTCCGGAATGGCTCAGTGGCAGAACAGAACGCCGCAAAACGACAGAAAGCGTGTAGACTTTGCCAGATTAGGCTATAATTGGGCAAAGTCATCGACAGGCAGTGCTTGCCGTTGGCTCCCCACGTCGCCCCGGGTAATCCTCCGGGCGACGTAATGGTAAATCACAATTACAGGTAGCATTTAAATTATGGAATGCCTCAGTTACTGTATTTCCAATTCAATCGATCTGGCCCGTCTGGATAACCATTACAAAACTACGCTGGTTGGTTATACATCTGTTAAATCCCGTGATGTATTAAAGTTAAGCCCTTGTGACAATAATCAAATCCTCGTATTTGTGTTTAAAAATGGAACCGTTGTATCATGGGGCATCAAGCGGCATCAGGTCAGCGCATACATTGACACCATTCTGATGTTTGCATACAAACCGGTTCCGTTTCGGGTGCATGATGAATTCATCTACCGGTCTGGTGAAAAAACTGCGATAGAACCCCATGACTATTTTGATGTCGACTGTTTATCGATCGACACAGAAAGTGATGACTTGAAGCTGAGTTTGTCATATGGATTCTCCCAGTCCGTGAAACTACA
>CAZDYY010000426.1:0-1866 GCA_964509745.1 uncultured Legionella sp.
CGCCGGCCCATTCACCCTTGAATTTGTCCATGGTTACATGACCATCATTTAATATGTGTAAAGCGAGGAACAACTCTTTGCGGAAAAAAGCAGGACGATTCGAATCATAGGCCAGTGTAGCCAGTGATTTTACGACAGGGAAATTTCCCATATAGCTGCCGTAACTGGTTTCCATGCCCCAAAAGGCCACTATAAAACAGGGGTCAACACCATACTCTTTGCCTATCTGATCCAGAAGGGCCTTGTTTTTTGCATATTCCTTGCGTCCAATGGCAATCCGATAGGCATCAACACGTGAGTGCAGGTAGCTGGAGTAGGTCAGGCGATGTTCCGGCTGGGATTTCGCAAGACCTTTAACCTGCCTGCTGGGCTCGTGGATATCAGCGAAAGCCATGTCGAATACTGAAGGAGATATGCCCTGGCCAAGCGCCTCGGTGCGAACCTGGGCAACCCAGCTGTTCCAGCTTTGCAATGCCATTACGGTGCCTGACATAAAAAACATGCACACTGTGAATACAATCACGCCCCATCTTTTCATTATTGGTTCTCTCTCTGGTTATACCATTTGCATGTGTAAGAGTTTGGATGCAAATTGGCAAAATGGCAAATGCTAATTTTAAAAAAAAAACCGGCATTCGTCTTTTTGTCCGGGATGAAAATAGTTACAAATAATGTCGTATCATGTATAGTCCCCAACAATCATGCAGGGAGGGTGTATGCGAAAAAAACTGGTGATGGGAAACCGGAAAATGAACGGGCAACGTCATGTTGTCAGTGAATTGTTGCGCGATTTGCTTGCACTGTTGCCTGCGCAGACGAAAGCCGAATGCGTGGTACTGCCTCCTTCCATATATATACCCATGGTGAATGATCAACTGACCGGAAGCCAGGTAGGCTGGGGGGCGCAGAACGTTTATCCGCAGGATGCAGGGGCTTATACCGGAGAGCTTTCTGCACCCATGTTAAAAGACTATGGTTGCCGGTACGTTCTGGTGGGACATTCCGAGCGGCGACGGCTGTTTCATGAAGATGAAAAATTTGTTGCAGAAAAATTCCACCATGTAAAAGATCATGATATGATACCGGTTCTTTGCGTCGGAGAGACCCTTTCCGAACGCGAGCAAGGCCTGACAGAACAGGTGTTGAAGCAGCAATTGCTGGCTGTGACACATGCAGGCAATCGATTTTTTGAAAATTGCGTTGTAGCTTATGAGCCGGTATGGGCAATTGGTACAGGGAAAACAGCGACACCCGAACAGGTCCAGGCCGTGCACGAGTTTATCCGGAGCCTGGTTGCCGGGTTTGATCAGGGTAGTGCACAAACATTGCCAGTTTTATATGGCGGCAGTGTAAATGAACATAATGCACGTGCGTTGTTTGCAATGCCGGATGTGGATGGCGGATTGATTGGTGGTGCATCATTGAATGCGCGAAGTTTTATAGACATTGCAGGGTCAGCAGACTCCTGAAACCACGGAAATTGTAAAATGTATCAATTGGTATTAATGTTTCATGTGCTGGTTGCAATAGCTGTTATTGCGCTGGTATTGATTCAGCACGGCAAAGGTGCTGATATAGGTGCGGCTTTCGGATCGGGGGCTTCAAACACGGTATTTGGCAGTCAGGGAACGGGCAATTTCCTGTTTAAACTGACCGGCGCACTTGCATTAACCTTTTTTGTAACCAGTCTGTTGTTGTCGTCTATGGTAGCCAGTCAGTACCGTAACACCGATCTGCAGGCTATCCCTCAGCAAACCAGTGCTCCGGAAAATAACATTCCTGTGCCGGTTGATAGTGGAAAACAATAAGTCTATGCCGAAGTGGTGGAATTGGTAGACACGCCGTCTTGAGGGGGCGGTGGCGTAA
>CAZDYY010000427.1:0-1858 GCA_964509745.1 uncultured Legionella sp.
ACCATGCTCGAAAAAATTTCAGTTCAGGAAGCCGGAGCAGTACAGAATGCCCGGGAATATCAAACGTTATCTGGAATTATTCAGGGGTATAACACAGCAATCAGCAATGCGCGATCTGTAATAGAGCTGGAGAAGATTCACGATGAACTGGGCATCAGATTGAATCAACCATCAAGTCAACCGGCACAACCTGGGGCCAGTGATAAATCAGCATCATTGACTCGCCCGGCCTCACCGCTGGAAAAATTATCCAGCCCGCCCAATACTGCGCGAAAAGCAACGATTCTGGCCCCGCTCACCCAACCGGTTAATATGCCCAATGATACCGATAAAATTGCCGAACTGTTGGCTAAAACACCGGTGGATAATCGTCAAATTGCCAGTATGCCTGAAAAGTTACAACGAAATGCCAGCCAGCAATCCACCAGCCGGCTGAGGGCAAATTTGCAGAGACTCAAAGAAGACAGTGCAAAACATGAGGACAGGATAAAAACACCGGATACAGAACCCGGCACACCCCCGCCCCCAACCCCTAAATCCGGCCACAGATAACAACGGAGCGAACATGGACAAACAGTTTGATGGCTTGAATGCGATCCAGTATGCCGCACGCGAAGGCGATGATCGTTTTATCACCGGCCTGACCACACTGCCTGAAGAAGCATTCAATCAGGCAACCAGGGATGGCATGACCCCGTTGCACCTTGCCGCAGTCAAGGGTCATCTGAATGCTGTGCGGGCGTTACTGGACAAGGGTGCGAATCCCGAAATATCCAGTCTTCAAAACCAGCTTCCCATCCACTCGGCATTGCATGTCCCCATCAGCAAACGCAAGGACCGGGCATTCAAACAGCAAAAAGAACTGATTTTCAAGGAACTTTATAACAGATTCCCTGCTTCATTAACGTCACAGGACACCAGTGGCAACACGCCGTTACATCTCATCTGTATTTCCGGGTTCCCTGACTTGATCACCTGGCTGACAGAACAAAACGCTCCCCTCGATTTTATTAAAAACAGTCGCGGGCAATACCCTGTGCATACCGGGATTCTGAACAATCAAATCGATGTGGTCAGATTGCTGCTGGGCATTGATGGCGTCGCCAGCCAGGAAGATAACCTGAACCAGAAGCCATTACACTATGCCGCGCAATATGGCTCGAAAGAAATGGTGGAGCTGTGTTACCACACTGAAACCGACATCAACTGCCAGGACAGCAGCGGTAACACACCGCTGGAACTGGCCAGACAACGCAGATCGCCTCCCGGGGATGTCCTGGCATTCCTGATTGCACATGGAGCAAAGGAACATTCAGTGACACCTACCTTTGAGGGCCCCTGGGCGCAGGTGTCTTGACATGATCAATCCTCTCGTCCCGTTCCACCTCAATTGGTGAGTCAATCGGGCCTCTTTTACCAGGAATAAACGCATCCACCTCACCCGGGGTATCAACCGGATCATGAGGATGCTGCTCCTGATTGGCCAAACGCCTCTTTTTATACTCTGCCAAAATATCTGCCTTGCTCATCGTGTCAGATCCTTTCCCCAGCCTGGAATGACGGTTCACCATGATAGTCTCCTCTTCCTGGTATACTTGAATTATAGACTATCATGGCAATTTTATAATCGAAATGCCTTAACTATCAAAACGGACAGGATTCCTCAACCGCTTCAGCCACAGGTGCCTGCGCCTCCACCGGTGCAGTCACCGCCACGCCCGGCAACAAATCATCCAGCAATGCGCGAAGCTCGCCTGACAGCAGGGCCAGTGCTGCATCCTGTTGTTCATATTCTTCATCAAGCTGACGCACTTCATTAAAGTCATCCACCAGATAATCCAGACATTTCATGCGCTTG
>CAZDYY010000428.1:0-1848 GCA_964509745.1 uncultured Legionella sp.
ATGGATCCCTCGTGTCCGCCCCAGACAGCGCAAAGTTTATAAAACCAGGGTAAAGACAAGCTGGAATTGGCGATGACATAGCGCACAGTGAAATCATCGCGCAAAAAGCATAACGTCAGACAACAGTAAGCGAGTGCTACAAAAATAAATTGCCCGCACACAAAGGCATTGGCAGAAGCCTGCCAGTCCGGCTTTTTAAACCACAAACCCAGGGAGGGAATCACAACCAGCAAGACTGAGAAAAGCAAAGCCAGGATGAGTGCGAACAGGCCAGTTTCAGCGATCATATTTTATTTCCCGACGTCCCGCGGCTTTTATTTCCCTACGTCCCGCGGCTTGACCGCGGGATCCAGTGTTCTGGTTTTTGTCACTCATGCAAACTCTCCCGCACTTCCGGCGGCATGTATTTTTCATCGTGTTTGGCCAAGACCGTCTCCGCCCTGAAATGCTGGTTATCAATCAACTCGCCTTGCGCCACAACCCCCTGCCCTTCGCGAAACAAGTCCGGCAACACCCCGCGATATACCACAACAACGGTGTTTTTATAATCGGTAATTTTAAACCGTACGGTCAGATCGCCTGACTCGCGCACAATACTGCCCGGAACCACCATGCCACCGGCACGAATACCACGAGCACCTGCAGCGTCACCCTGAACAATTTGTGTCGGGGTATAAAACAGGCTGATATTTTGCCGCAAGGCATACAATACGAGCGATACGGCAATACCAACAACACCCAGCAGCAATACAATCATGCCGATTTTACGTTTGCGAGCAGGTTTCATACTTGTTTAAACCAGTGTTGCAGGAACTTGCGAACACGCTTTCCCTGCCATTTGACAGAGAACGCATTCATCGTCAAAACAAAAAATACCAGTCCATAGGCAGGCCAGATATACATTGAATAACCATGCATGGAAAACCACTGCAAAAACCCGCTCATACTGCTTTCTCCTCAACCAGCGCTTTCACCCATGTCTGACGGCGTTCGCGCAACAGCACCTCGTTTCGCGCCCGCGATAAAATCACCACCACGCAGTACAACGAAAATCCTGTCAACGTGAGAAGCAGTGGATATAACATGCTGGCATCAATTTTGGGTTTGGAAAATACCGATAGTGTGGCTCCCTGGTGCAGCGTGTTCCACCAGTAAACCGAGTAGTGAATAATGGGCAAATCAACCAGTCCAACCAAGGTCAGGATGGCCACCATCCTGTCGCCATGCTCTTTATTCTGGTAAGCATTGCCTGTGGCAAGAATTGCTGCATATAAAAACAACAGGATCAATTCCGAGGTCAACCGGGCATCCCATACCCACCAGGTTCCCCACATCGGCTTGCCCCAGATGCTGCCCGTCACGAGGGCCAGAAAAGCCATGCAGGCACCGGTTTGTGCGACCATCATGAGCATCAGGCCTGCAAGTTTGATTCGCCAGACCAGCAACAACAAAGCAAGAAATCCGGCAAAAGCATACAGTGACATGGACAAAAATGCACAGGGAACATGCACATAAATAATTCGAAAAGCATCACCCTGCTGATAATCAGGCGGCGCAAACACCAGCCCCCAGAGAACCCCTGCAAACAACATCAATCCAGCGGAAACAGCCAGCCACGGGATCAGCTTTCCAGCGAGTTGATAAAATGCCTTTGGTGAAGCCAGTTGATACAATAATTTCCACATAGGGAATAATAAAGTCAGAAAAAGTGACATATTTTATCATTTAATTGAAGATCTGTCTGCAGGTGCTACACTGATAAATACACTAAAATTATGATAAGGGATTTATCCATGCGAATCGTATACTGCTTATGTCTGATGATATTTTCATTCAGCAGCGTAGCTC
>CAZDYY010000429.1:0-422 GCA_964509745.1 uncultured Legionella sp.
CTGACTGGGTTACCGCACGCCTTGATAACAGCGAAATCAAATTTGCCGTCAACCATACGTACGAACGCTGTTTGGCCTTCGGTCACAAATCGGCTAGTTGGGTATTTGCCAGCGTTGGTGCCAGCGATGGGGGCGCCGCCAAAGTTACGTCCGGCTGTCATCGCGCCTGTGGCGACTGTTTTGCCTTCAACAGTGACACGGCCATCGCGCCAGACTATACCGTCGACAAATTGTCCGTTTAGATCGCTCTGGCTAATGCTGAACGCGTTAAAGATACGAGGCACGTCGTCACGGGCCGCTTTATCTCGCAGTGCTTGTGGACTAAAAGCGCCACAGTTGATGATAGCGACACCGTCGTTACAGTCAGGAGTATTGTCAACGATTGCCGAAACGTTCGTTCCAAAACCTCCAACTGCGATAAC
>CAZDYY010000429.1:432-1306 GCA_964509745.1 uncultured Legionella sp.
TCCACTAAGGAGTATGCCGAAACTCGCGATATATAGGCGAAATCGTGTCGTAAGTACTTGCATCATAAAGTGTCCGTCCTCTCTTCTTATTTCCCACACGTTAATATAACCAATATATAACATACTAGATATTTTGTCAATAATACTTATGTTTTTCCCAATACTGCGCATTTTCACCTTCGATTGTGGTCGAATGGCTGGGTTTGGTGCGGGCGGTGTATAATGTGGGTACTAGGCAATCATCCTCCGGGCCCTGTGCGCCTCCATATTTACACATCAGTTTCCTGTCATGATCTGACTCAAAGCGGTGAGAACGATTTACCAGGCAGCTCCATACAACTAAATCCCGTTACAGATACAGATACTAAATCTTTTCTTTAATGGAGCGTAAATATGGACCCTACAGTTGTCATAAATGAACGAGTCGATGTTGTGCCTCTCTTCTATGCACATAGCGAAGAGCGGCTAGTTTGCGTTCCCTGGAAGATGCGATATAAAAACCAGGAAATCATCTTCACGATATTTGGCATGAGGCATCCGACTGCGAAGGGGATGCGTATGATCCATGTATTTGAGATGAGCGACGGCACTAACGACTATCGGCTCGAGTTCGATTCGGAGCGTTTGACGTGGACGCTGGTCAGTATGCTGGAGGGGCGCTATGTACGACAAAATTAGTACCGAGAAGCCGATGGTCATGCATATCGACCTCAACAGTGCGTTTGCAACGACAGAGCAACAGGCCCATCCTGGATTACGGGGCAGGCCTGTCGGTGTCACGAACCGGATGTCAAAGGAGTGCTGCATACTCGCGGCGTCATATGAAGCCAAGGCACTGGGGGTCAAGACTGGTATGCGACGGACTGATGCACTG
>CAZDYY010000429.1:1316-1846 GCA_964509745.1 uncultured Legionella sp.
CAAGGTGTATGAAAAACTGATCAGAATCATGCAGGACTATTCACCGAACACAAAGATGAAGTCGATCGATGAGGGGTTGATAGATTTTCATGGCATGGAGCCAGTGCTCAAAGGACGTTCGCTGGAAGATATTGGTTTCGAGATAAAACAGCGAGTCAAAGAAGATATCGGTGACTGGATGCGTATAAACGTCGGTATCGGTCCGAACAGGTTTTTGGCCAAACAGGCGGCAGGCTGGCACAAGCCCGATGGGCTGGATGTTCTGGACCATCGCAACCTACGAGATTACTACGCGCAGATTGAGCTGATGGATATCAGCGGGATTGCCGAACGCAATGCGGCCCGACTACAGTCATACGGCATCATGACGCCACTACAGTTTTTGGACGCGGACGAGTATCTACTTAAAAAACGAGTGTTTCACAGTATAACCGGCACGTATTGGTATCGCCGGTTACGGGGCTATGAGATCGACGACCAGGACACGAAACTCGGTATGGTTGGTCGGCAATGGGTCGTTAAGAGCCCGT
>CAZDYY010000430.1:0-1109 GCA_964509745.1 uncultured Legionella sp.
GTTCGTGGTGGCGCTGCTGATCTGGTCGTCCAGCGAGTTGAAGCGCGCCGAGCATAACGACGTGCTCGCCGACGACATCCAGACCATCATCTTCGAGCGGGCCACGATAAGAGACGAGTATTACCTGCACGGGGTGGAACGCGCGAGGGTGCAATGGTTTGCCATGAACCAGGAGGCCGAGCAGCTGCTGCGCAGGGGGCGCGAGCAGCTAAACGAGAGGGAGGAACAGCATCTTTTTGAGAGGGTGCAGGCCGACTTCGACCAGTCGGTGCTGATTTCCAGGCGTCTCGTTGCCCAGGTGGAACGCGCCATAGCCCAAAAAGTGCTCATGGTGCATGTCGACGAACTCGCGAGCCAGCTCTACAGCCAGATCATGCTCAAGGATTCGGAGCTGCAGCAAGGGGCGGCAGCATTGCAGCAGTTGACCCGGCAGCGGTACAACGCGGCCCAGGAGCGGCTGATAGCTCTCACCTTCCTTTTCGTTTTGCTCATGGGGCTGGGGACCATCCTCAGTTCGAGCTTCATCAGCACCCTGTTGCGCAAGAGACTGGCCGCGCTGAGCAATGGAGCAACAGCCATCGCCTCGGGCGATTTCGGGTCGCGGATCACTTGTGAAGGGGGGGACGACGAGCTGGTCGAACTGAGCAGGGTCTTCAACGGCATGACCCAGACGGTTCAGGATTACATTGAGGCTCTTCACGAAAGCGAGGAGCGCTTCCGCGTGCAGCTCCAAGAGCTTACCAACGTTTACACCCACACCCCGGTCGGCCTTTTCGCAGTGGACCGGGACCTGCGCTTCCTGCGCCTCAATGAGCAGATGGCCGAATTCAACTGCATCCCCATCCGGGAGCATCTCGGGCGTACCATCGACGAGACGCTCCCTGCGGGGTTCGTGGCAGAGCTGAAGCAGATGTGGCGCCCGGTCCTGGAAGGGGGCGAGTGCGTCCTGAACCTGGAGCTGCAGGGGAAGGCCGATTGGCCGACTGGCCTTCGCCACTGGCTGGTGAGCTACCAGCCCCTGGTGTCCGACACGCGGGAGGTGATCGGCCTGACGGGCTCCGTGCTCGACATCACCGAGCGCAAACGGGCGGAGCAGGTCATGGCGGGGG
>CAZDYY010000430.1:1119-1333 GCA_964509745.1 uncultured Legionella sp.
ACTGTCGCAGGTAAACGCGCATCTGCTCCAGGAGATCGAGGTGCGCAAGAAGGTGGAGGTCGAGCTGCTGGCCCAGCAGCAAAGGCTGCAGGAGATGGCCCTCGATGTCTCCATGGCCGAGGAGCGGGAGCGGGACCGCATCGCCAGCGAACTGCACGACCAGGTGGGGCAGCGCCTCATCCTGGCGAAGATCAAGATAGACACCCTGGCAAGC
>CAZDYY010000430.1:1343-1842 GCA_964509745.1 uncultured Legionella sp.
CCAGGACATCAGGTCGCTCACCTTCCAGATCAGGCCCCCTCTTTTGGCCAGCGCCGGGCTGGAGGCTGCCCTGCGCTGGCTGGGAGAGGAACTGCAGGCCGACTTCGGGCTGGAGGTGACCTTCAGCGACGACGGCAGGGAAAAACCGCTCCGTTACGAGGTCCGTTCCACCGTGTTTCAGGCTGTCCGCGAGTTGATGCTGAACGTGGCGAAGCATGCCGGGACCAACCGGTGCTGCGTCCGCTTTAGCCGTCCCGAGGACAGCATGATGATCCAGGTCGAGGACGATGGCATCGGCCTGAGGGCCGGTGTCGCCAACGGCGGCGGTGCCAGAAGCGGCGGGTTCGGCCTGTTGAACGTCAGGCAGAAGATAGAATACCTTGGCGGCCTTTTCACCATCTGGACCAAGGAAACGGGGGGGACCCGGGCAACCGTGATCGTTCCATTGGAGACAGCAGGTCAATCAGGAGGGAATTTATGACTATGAAGATACTGATCG
>CAZDYY010000431.1:0-1841 GCA_964509745.1 uncultured Legionella sp.
GGATTCATCAGTTTCATCAGGAATGTGCGGCTATACGACAGGGGAGTCTTGATGGACGCACAGATATCTGGAGCTGCAGTTGGACGAGATCGTCGCATCGATTGTATAGCGACCCTCGGAAATCCCCTTCGGACTTGGCTCCCCTTTTTAACCCAAATTCCGCAGTTGGTTAACCGCTAATCTTCGCTAATCGGCGCTAATGAAATGGAAGCAGAAAATTCCGTGGTATTTGTGCTTCACCGATCAGGTGAAGCGTTCGGTTGCTGCGCTTCCGCCTCAACTGTCTGATTAGCGATCATTAGCGGTTGGTCCTTCTGCGGTTTCTGCGTTTAATGGAAATGGAAAAGCCACACGCAATTCGGATGAGTCACGTTGATGATGACGGCGCCTGTGCCGGCTAAATGAGTGCGTTCAAACGCAATCTGGTCTTTACAAATCCTAGTTGGTTATCGATAAGTAACTAGGATTTGTATGAGAACACTGCACCAGCGCCTTCAGTCGGCCTTCCAATCGGCCAGTGTCCGCCGCCCCCGCGACCTGGCTCGCCACGGCGTCACACGGGTGCAACTGCAAGCGGCGGTCGCCAGCGGGCTCATCCAGCGAGCCGGACGCGGGCTCTACCTGCTGCCTGATTCCGCCGATGTGACGGAAAAGCATACGCTGGCTGAGGTAAGCCAACGAATCCCCAAGGGGACGTTCTGCCTCCTGACCGCCCTGCGGTTTCATGAGCTTACCACCCAGAATCCGCCCGAAATCTGGGTGGCGCTCGCACCCAGCGCGTGGCGCCCACGGCTAGACACGGTCAAGGTCCGCATTGTTCATTTTTCCGGCTCGGCGCTGGAGGAAGGCATGGAGCAACGCCAGGTCGAGGGCATCCCGGTAAAGGTCTATAACCCGGCCAAGACGGTGGCGGACTGTTTCAAGTTCCGCCACAAGATCGGGCTGGATGTTGCGCTAGAAGCGCTGCGCGAAACGTGGCGCACTCGCCGCGCCACCATGAAAGAACTGGAGCATTACGCGCAGGTTGATCGCGTCGCCCATGTCATGCGTCCGTACCTGGAAACACTCACATGAGCGACGCGCTCAAGAAGAACCTTCCGGCCTCGGTGCGCCAGCGGCTCCTCAACCTGGGCAAGGAGCGTGGCCAGCCGTTCGATCTCTTGCTTGTGCGCTACGGCATCGAACGCCTGCTCTACCGCCTCAGCCGCTCGCCCCACGCCGGGAAATTTCTGCTCAAGGGAGCAGTGCTGTTCGTGGTCTGGGGCGAAAACGCGCCACGGCCCACTCGCGATGTCGATCTCCTCGGATTTGGCCCGGCCGACGAGAGCGAGGTGAAGGCCAATTTTGTCGCCATCTGCGATTTGGGAGTAGAACCAGACGGGCTGGAGTTCCTGTCGGCAAGCGTGCAGGTCACACCCATCCGTGAGGACGCAGCCTACTCTGGCATCCGAGTCACGCTGGAGGCCCGCCTCGACAAGGCACGAATCCCCATTCAGGTGGACATTGGTTATGGCGACGCCGTGACGCCCGGTCCCGCGGAAGTCGATTTTCCCGCGTTGCTGGACTTCCCGGCGCCGCGCCTGCGAGTTTATCCCTATTACACGGTGGTCGCCGAGAAGTTGGAAGCTGCCGTCCTGCTCGGCGCAGCCAACACCCGGTTGAAGGATTTCTTCGACCTCTGGTATCTCAGTCGCAAGTTCACTTTCGAGGGCCCATTGCTTACCGAGGCCATCACCCGGACATTCGCGCGGCGGAAGACCACCATTCCGACTGATACCCCGACAGCCCTGACTGATGAATTTGCGAATCAAAAGGCCGCTCAGTGGACAACATACCTCAAG
>CAZDYY010000432.1:0-1836 GCA_964509745.1 uncultured Legionella sp.
CCTTCGACCACTAGCACCCCATGCTAGTACGCTACCAGGCTGCGCTACGCCCCGAGAAGAAATCATGCTTGAAGAAAAGCATGGCGAATGATAGCGATTTTGATAGAAAATGACAACAATTTTTTTAGTTTCAATTGTGTTCAATTTGAATTTTTTAAATTCCATGCGTATACTTAAATGGCGGACACAACACAAGGATGTCATCATGAAACAGTTAATCATGTCATTGTTTATTATTGGTTCGGTGAGTTTGCTCGGTGGTTGTTGCACTGACGATGTCTCCTGCGGCTCCGAAACCATGTATATGGCGACCAGTGTTCCTTGTTCTTCTTGCGGTAACACGTCGTGTAATACTTGTTATGCCAACACTTGTAGTGGATGCGGTGGCTATACCACGTATACCTATGGTGGCTGGTATTGATCCTTCGCACTTTTAAATGGCACCAAATATACCTGGTGCCATTTTTTTATTGTTTAATCTTGTCCTGGGAACGCAGGGTGAGTACATCGCATTCGGCATCGTGAATGATTTCCTTTGCTGTGCTGCCAAGAAATGCAGGAATGCCGGTTTGGGTATGGCTGCCGATAACAATCAGGGTGCAACCCAGTTCCTTGGCTTTCTCGAGAACATGTGTCCTGATTGATCCAATTTCCACAAATTGTTGGTCGAGCGGGATGTTTAATGCTTCTCCAAGTACTGCCATTACTGCCTGAGCATCATCTTTTACCGGACTGTCAAATTCAGCGAAACCGAGTCCTTGTGCCAGTTGCAGTGTGGCGGGTGGTTCGATGACGTGGAGCAAAAACAGTTTGGCATTGAATTTTTTTGCAAGTTCCACGGCTTTCTGGCAGACATGAAAATTGTTTTCATTTAAATCGGTGGGATGGAGAATGTGGGTGTACATAATGACCTCGTTTATCAATCAGGATTATGTCAAGTGTAGTTGATGCAAGGCGATCATATCAATGCTATCTGTCAATTACATGTGATTTACAATTCTCAAGCCAGGGCTGAATCAACTGTCCGGTGGGCAACCGGACTGAAGGGGATACTTCAAGCAATGGAATGAGAACAAAATCACGGTTTAACATCTGTGGATGAGGAACAGTCAGTTTGCGTGAGCGAATAGTTTTTGTGCCATAAAGCAGGATATCAATATCCAGCGTTCTTGCACCCCAGCGTCGTTTGCGTATGCGCTGTTGTCCGGTTTCAACAGACTGGCAGTGTTGTAATAAACGATGGGCAGGAAGGGATGTTTGAATGGCGATAACCATGTTGCAATAGCCGGGCTGGGCTCGAACACCAAGCGGCTTGCTTGAGTAGATGCTGGAGCGTCCAGTGATTACAGAGCGTGGCAGTGTACGCAACGTTGCGATAGCTTTTCTTAATTGCCGGGTTGGTCTGCGTAAATTACTGCCAAGCCCCAGATAGCAATGCGTCATGCCGGGTCTTTGGGTTTTTTTGATTTGGTCGCTCGGCGCCTGCGAGGCTTTGCAGGAACCTGTTCAGTATCAAGTTTTTTAACCATCTCAATTTGTGACGCCTGGTCAAGATCCTGAAATGTCGTCCACCATTGAGCCAGTTCCATTGATTCATCACCTGCCAGAGCTCTTAGTGCAAGAAAATCATAGGCTGCACGGAAGCGGGGGTGTTCCAGTAACTGGTGGGCTCGCTGGCCTGTACGTTTCGCAAAACGAAATTGCAGCAGCCAGATTTCGCGCATCACCAGTGAGAAGCGTTTTGGAATGGTTACTCGTTTGTTTTGCTCGGTAATCACATAAGACATGGCCTTTTCCAGTGCAGGCAGGGGATCCATGCCTTCCTTGATAAACTAC
>CAZDYY010000433.1:0-1826 GCA_964509745.1 uncultured Legionella sp.
ACCCAATGTTGCCATTTCACTTGAGGAAATGGGTGGGCATTTATCTGAAGTTCATACTGCTCTGTCACTTGATGATGCCATTGATATGGTTTAATTGATAAATATGATGTTATTTGAGGTGAAATCACATATGGATGAAATTTCAAGATCATACAATATATCAACCCAGCTCGATGTGATTGTGGCGAGGCAAGAGGCTCACAATATTGCAAATGGTTTTGGTTTGAGTAAGTTGGATCAGGTTCGCCTGGCTACAGCCGTTTCCGAACTTGCAAGAAATATTATTGTTCATGCAACAAAAGGAACCTGTATTATTAAGGGGCTTTTACGTGATCATGAGGTCACTATTCAAGCTGTGTTTGAAGATGATGGGCCAGGCATTGAGGACATTGATAAAGCACTTTCCGAGGGTTATACAACAGTAAAAGGAAGCTTGGGATTTGGGTTATCGGGTGCCAAGCGTTTAGTTGATCATTTACATATAGAATCGTCTCGCCAATCGACCAAGGTAACGATACAAATTCGACGTCAGGTTAAAGATGCATTGTGACATCAGCCACACTGAAATACCGCTCCATCCAAACGACCCTTGTGGTGATGTCTGTGCTTATTGGCGTCATGATCACACAATAGTGCTGATGGTTTCTGATGGATTAGGTCATGGGGCGAGCGCACGAAAAGCGAGCCTTATCGTTAAAGAATATATAAAAGCACATGCATTCGATTCTATTGAGGCCATTTTTCATGGTTGTCATCATGCACTAAAGGATACTCGAGGAGCCGTGTTAGCTTATGGAATAATTGACTTGGAAAAAAAAGAGCTTCATTATGCATCGGTTGGTAGTAACCAGGCAAAACTCATTTATAAACATAAACAATCTACGCTTCCCAGTCATCCTGGTTTTTTGGGATGGAACGATGTAGACCATTTTTCACCTGTCACGGTCACTCTGGATGAATGTTCCTTGTTGATATTATTTACTGATGGAATCGACAGACATTTAAAAATAGAGAATGATATACATACTCATGAAAGTGCTCAGTCAATTGTCGATCAATTGATTAGTAAATGGGCCATCGTTAAAGATGATGTGGGTCTTCTGGTGTGTAAATTTTTGGACTAGTACAATGATTTACTGATTGGAGTCCATCCAAAACCGGGGGCTCGTAAAACCACCTCTTCATTAAGAGGTATATTTGATGTCATTCTGGTCAGACGGCTGTTTTTTCTCCTCCTTTTCCACCCCATTAGCTGGGAACAGTTTGAATGAATTTGATATTTTCCCCGCGTTCCAAATTGGTCTGCTTTGTCAGATCATTCTCAAGGGTTAATGATTTTGTGTCTCGTCAAGCGTGTTTCTTGAAAGGACGCAAGCAGGAAGGCAACGCCGTCTGGGTGTGGGTGTTTTGTCACAGCATTACGATTAGCCTTGGTCGCGGCTTTTCTTCCCGATAAAAGATAATTAATGAGTCACATACCACCTTGTTAAAAATATAATCAAATTCAAACATTATCGTCTTCTTCCTTTCGAGACGACGGTGGCTCTTGAAGTTAATGTAACAACATCACCAACAGACAGCTGCTTCATTCGGCGAGCCGTAGCAGCATCAATTGGTAACACAACGATTTGCTCCATACGTTTCAATAGCGCCAACGTTTTTCCATCAACCTGACGCATCCCTGCGTACTCCGCAGAACCTTCATCGGTTGGATGATATCGTCTGTGCTTGGGTATATCAGGTATTTTTTGACGCATTAATTCTCGTTCGGCGATATATTTATCCGCTGCAGCAGAAACCTGATTTATAGTTCCTGCCCCAGAAAC
>CAZDYY010000434.1:0-1813 GCA_964509745.1 uncultured Legionella sp.
CAACCCGCGCGCCGTCCAGGAAAAGGGTAACCGTCTTCTGCCCCGCGCAGGCCTCTTGGCAGTACAGCACGGGAAGCATTCCGATAGCCAGCGGTATCAGGCGCATGCGGCACCTCGCAGTGGAAGCCTGTGGGGGTCACCAAAAACGACAAGTGACAAATGTACAGCGCCCCTAACCCATTGCAAGCAACCGGGAACCCCTAGTTCTCTACGTCAAGCAGTTCAACTTCGAAGATCAGAGTCGCGTTGGGGGGGACGACCCCGCCCGCCCCTGCCGAGCCGTACGCCAGATTTGGCCGGATCACGAGCTTCCTCTTCCCCCCGACCTTCATGGAGATGACCCCTTCATCCCACCCCGGAATGACCTCGCCGGCGCCGATACGGAACACGAAGGGCTGGCCGCGGTCCACGGAGCTGTCGAACTTGGTGCCGTTTTCCAGCACGCCGGTGTAATGCACGGTGACGTTCTTGCCCGAGGTGGGGGCGGCGCCGGTCCCTTTGACCATGTCTGTGTACGAGAGTCCTGATGCTGTCGTCACCGCTTCGGAGCTGGCCTTGGGCTCCGTGCTCTGCTCCTGCACGGGTTTAGCCTCTTTCTGCGAACAGGCGGGAATGGCTACTGCCACCAGCAGCAGCAGTATGACGATGAACTTCTCCACGTTGCGCATCTACTTCCTCCATCTTTGTTTATTGATTTCTTGGTTCTGGGGCGCGCCACACGAGCGGGTCTTCCGGCACGAAGCCGTTAGGCCCCGGCTCTGCAGCCCCTCCCCCTAATCCAGCAGGTGAACGAAAAGTCCGCTTCTTAATTTGGGCTCGAACCAGGTCGATTTCGGGGGCATGATCTTGTCTTCGTCGGCAAGCGACATCAGCTCCTCGATGGAGGTGGGAAACAGGGAAAAGGCGACCTCGTACTCGCCGGAATTCACCACCCGCTCCAGTTCCTCCACCCCGCGGATACCCCCCACGAAGTGGATGCGCTGGTCGGTACGCGGGTTGCGCACGCCGAGCACCGGGCTCAACAGGTTGTCCTGGAGGATGGAGACGTCCATCGACGCCACGGCGTCCCCCTCGTTGTAGGACTCCTCCCGGGGGATAAGCTCGTACCACTTCTCACCCAGGTACATGCCGAACTGGTGGCGCTGGCCCGGGGTCAAGGCACCCGGGACCGGGCTCACCTCGAAGCGCTCGGCGACGCGCGCCATGAACTCCGCGACGCTCCTGCCGTTCAGGTCCTTGACCACCCTGTTGTAGGGCATGATGGTCATCTCGTTGTCCGGGAAGATGACGGTGAGGAAGTAGTTGTACTCTTCACTGCCGCCGTGCTGCGGGTTGGCGCTCTTCCTGAGGTCGCGCACCCGGCTGGCGGCGGCGCTCCGGTGGTGCCCGTCGGCGACGTAGAGGGTCGGGATGGCCGCGAAGCTTTGGGTGAGGTAGTCGATGAGCGCAGCGTCGGCAATGGTCCAAAGGGCGTGCGAGACAGCGTCATCGGTGGTGAAGCTGTAAAGCGGCTCCCCCGTGGTTACGTCCTGTATGGCCTGCGTTATGGCGGGGTTGTTGCGGTAGGTGTAAAAGACAGGTTCGTCGTTTGCGTTCAGGTAATCGATGTGCTTGACCCGATCCTCTTCCTTGTCCGCCCTAGTCAGCTCGTGCTTCTTGATGGCGCCGGTCTGATAGTCGTCGACCCCGGCGCAGACCACGAGACCGGTCTGGGTGATGCCCCCCATCTTCTGGCGGTAGACGTAATACCGCTCGCTCTCGTCCTGCAGCAGCACCCCCTGCGCCATGAACTTCTCAAGGCTTTCGTGCCCCT
>CAZDYY010000435.1:0-1811 GCA_964509745.1 uncultured Legionella sp.
AGGTAATAAAAGATTTTTTAATTTTAAATGGCTATATTCATGTGCCATCATCAAGAAATTTTTGGGAGCAATTAATTGGGGCAGTTCAGATGCAATGAATGAGACAAAAACTGCATCTGAATACCTCTTTGTCTGATCTTCATCACTGCCACTATAACTTGCAAAATGCTGAAACCGATTAGTTAGAGGAAGAAAAGCGTAACCAACAGATTTATTTTTTAATTCACTTGGAGAATATATTTTAGAAATATTTTGTAGTGCTACTCTTCTTATCTTTGCCGTTTTCTCAAGACTTTCTCTTTGACCGACAGGCATTTTACAGATCCGACAGGTCAATCTCTTCTCACTCACATTTTTGCTGTCATCTTTATCTTTAACGACAACATTCTCACACTCATCACACTCTTGGGTTAATTTATTGGCCGCAGCATAAATATTGATCAGGGCTTGAGGTACAGATTTCTCCAATGTTAACAAAGCCTTCTGCACTTCTGTATGATTATTTTGTTTTGCGTACGAATTTAATTTATTCGCCATTTCTGCGAGATCTGCCAATGCTATACGATTTTCTCCAATCGCATTGATAACATTCATTTTGACATTGGGATTACTTAAATTTTTGCATTCTTGCGTTTTCAGTTTGCTGGTTAATTTTGCAGCCAATTCATCAGGCAAAGCATTCCCAACAGGGATGGTTGCGCGTGCAAAGCGCATGCCCTCATTCAACGCTGCTTGAGGCATCGCTGTTAAGACTGTTCCAAAGGCACCAACAGCAGACAACCTCAATCCAGAAATAACGGTTTTGTCATTGAGTAAATATTTTCTGGCGTATTTGATTACATCATCACTGTATTTGCTAAACTTACTGGCTGTATTAATGAGCTTTTGTCTGTCTGTGTTTTTTCTCGTTCGAATATATTCATTCAGTTGACGTTCGAATAAGTCAACATCAAAACGAGAATCTGTAACCGCTTTACTCATTTGAAATTTGCTATCATTGTCCAGTAATGCAACTCCAAAGCCATTTCCAGGATTCGGGACTTGAGCAATACTAAAATCTGGTGAATAGGTGAAGGCGTATTGATCATTTAAATTGATGGAATTAAGTACCTCTTTTGTTTGCCGGGTCTCTTCCAGCAAAATCTGGAGCAATTCCAATTGTAGGGGTGAAATTTCTTCAATGATTTCTTCTTGGGTGATCTTGACTTGCACATCACTCGAAACCGGAGAAATGGTAGGCCATGTCACATCGGTAATGGGGCGATAGCTGCGGCGTGAGTTAAAGTTAAAGTCGAGATGGGGCTGAGCCACCAGGGCCTGCTCTTCATCGGGAGGCAGGCTAAGACGGATCGTATACTCGCCCGTCAAATAATTGGGCGCACCATCGGCATCCAATGCTGCATCGTCAGGTAGATTGTCTTCTTCTTCGGGGGTGAGGTTTTGCGGCTGACCATCCCAATAAACAGAGGTATAGGTCTGGGTTCCCAATTTGACATAGCTGGGAATCCTTGCCCGAATGTTTCCTGTGGCTGCATCCACCACTTCCAGATAAACCGGCTGACTGCTTCCATTATTAAGCAAGTTATTATTGGCCGTATAGCGATTGTGCAAATTCGCCACAAACCCTATTTGCAAATAGGGTTTGGGATTGGCTGAATCAAAGTTCACCAAGCGAAAAGCATCAAAAGCTTGATTCATACCCTCTGCATGGGATTTAGTTAATTCCACCAATGTGTTTTGGATGCCTTGGGAAAAATACCCACCGCTTAAAAAGGTGCTTGGGGATTGTTTCATGTTCGACAAGGCATCAT
>CAZDYY010000436.1:0-1811 GCA_964509745.1 uncultured Legionella sp.
CATTTAACGAAAATGCAAAATGCCTGCGCTAATTTATTGACAAAGGGATACACAGCCAAAGCGATTGGAGAGCAACTGTATATATCGCCTCGCACAGTTGAAACGCATATTAATAATATTAAAGAACGGTTGGATTGCCGTAATAAAGCGGAGTTGATTTTAAAATTGACCGGGATGCTATAAATCATCATGATTTTTACATCAACAAATGACCATATTTGCCAAATAAATACCCTAATTGGAACTGCTTGAAACAGTTAAGTTTAATTTTGACATTATTAAGATGTGCCTCAATCGTACGCGGTGAGGCGTGTACAATCCCGCCGATTTCAGCAGCAGACTTTCCTCTAATCATCCAGCGAACGCATTCAATTTCTTTTTTGGTTAGATAAACATTGGATACTTCCACATTAACGCTGCCAAATGTTGTAGAAAGTTCCGGATTAAACAGATTCTGTTTTGTTTGATGCTGCATAATTGATGTGCCAATAACACCAACAGGTTTTCCATGGTCATCCAGTAATGGTGATTTCGTAACATAAAAAAATCGTCTGCTCCCATCAGCAAAAGTTCCATACTCATCCAGAACAATCGTTGAGTTTTCAGTAATGGCCAAATTATCCCCCTGCCGGAGAATATCGGCTTCTGAAGCCCACGGCATCAAATAATCATTTTGGCCAGCCAGCTCCTGCTGCTTTAAGCCCAGCGTTCGAGCCAAATGATCGTTGAACATGAGATAATTTCCATCGAGATCCTTGGAAAATACGCCAATAAAATGGGTGTTCATGAAGTGATCATCCAGCATCATGGGTAATCGATTGACAAAATGTTCGGCGATGATTTTACCAACCAGTAAAAAACCGACACATTCCCCCTCCTTCAAAATATGCGAGGTTGTCCATGCCACATCAATTATCTGTTTATCAGATACCCTGTGTGCTACAGACCTGGCAACGCATGGAGTGGCATCCAAATCATCAGCTATGGGAAGCGTAAAACCGAACTCTTTGCTTATTTCGTTGAATGATTTATTTAATAATTGTTTTTGTGTTCTGAAAAACAATAACTCGGCAATCGAGTTAGCCTGGACAATTTCCTGGTGATCAGATAATTCTATAGCTGCAAGCTGAAAATGGTTGCATATGGCCAACATGCTTTCAAGATCTTCAGAATCAATATCTGGTTGTATCATCAGCCGCCCCTGGTTGGAAGGCTATGCATGATTATCATCATAGCACCTTGATTATAGTACAAAAAGGCAAGGACAAAGCACGCCCTCTCTTCCCGCGCCATGCGGCTTGTCCCTCATAGATCCCCTGCAAAAATATTCATAACACGCAGCCTCCAACCAGGCTGCGCTGTTTATGCTCAAAAGTAATTGTAATGATTTTTCAAATTCCTTTTTGCCCCTTCGCATTCCCGCTTTCACGCGCTTTCGAATTGTTCTGGATTAATTCATTTGAAACAGACTCCGGCACTGTAGCGTGAAATGAATATCGATTATTGGCACTACTTATACTCATGCCATGTTCAGGCGTAGATATACGACAGGGAACCAGAGCATGAAGCTTGTTGTCCTTTTGCACTGCCATATCATAAAATTTAATGGCATTGTCGTTTTGATGCTGAATTTGCTGAGCAATACGACCCTCCAGCAATAAACCACAAGCAAAATCAGCCAATGCCATGTCCTTAGACTTCAGGTATGCAATTGCCTTATCAAGAATGCATTCATTGATCTTCAGGGGAAAATCTGTCACTCGATGATCAAGTTTTTAAATTTGCAAAATCTGCCGCATTCTGATCTATCC
>CAZDYY010000437.1:0-1805 GCA_964509745.1 uncultured Legionella sp.
CGGGGATATAGTCCGGTTAAAATGGTTGACCATGCCGGATATGTACGTGCCAGAGGGCTTATCGTTTCTTTAAACAGGACACTTTGTTTGATAAAATCTGTGATTGCGGGGGTATTTTGACGGCTGATTGCCGCGGGTGGCAATGAATCAACACCAATCAGGATAATATCCGGCTTTTCAGGATCTGGACTCGCTTTGGAGGGTTCGGCGGGCGTGTAAATGGATGCAAGAAATACAAGGATGGCAACCAATGTCGTTATCATCGGGGATCTTTGCCCGCACAGGATGAATAAATTCAGGAAAAGCATTCCCAGAAACAAAAGCGGGCAGAGCAGGAAAAATACCAGAATCATGTGTGGCAATTCAGGCAAAAACAGGTGACTGAACGTACTTAATGGGAAAAAGTACCCGTTGCTGGCAAGCAGCGCAACAATGGAGAGCCCCCAGATAACCAGCAGCCATCCCCGGGTTGAGAATCTGCTCGAGCGTTGCATGATAGCCCAGAACAAGGCAGTTTGCAGGGCAGACAGGAACAGGTAGAGCAAAGGTTGCAGGCATAATGTGGCGATTAATTCATGACGAGTGATGGCAGGCAATGGAATGGAATGAATAAAGGTGTTGCTCTGGCTATAGACATATGCAAATTGCAGTACTAAAAAAACCAGATTAAAGGAAAAAAATGTGAGGAACCATGATCGCCAAAGGGAAAGCCGGTTCATCTTGCAGAATCCTTAACAGGTGATTGCCGCCCGGTTGCGCAGTGCATTGCCAATGGTATTGCCATCCAGAAACTCCAGTTCTCCACCGGAGGGTATGCCATGGGCCAGCTGACTGATACGGACATTACAAGAACGTAACATGGTTTGAATAAAATGAGTTGTTGTTTGTCCTTCAATTGTAGGACTTAAAGCGAGTATGACTTCTTTTATTCCTTCATCGACGATCAGTGCATGCAATCGAGACAGGCCAATGTCCTCGGGACCTACGCCATCCAGTGGAGATATTTTCCCCATCAGGACGTAATAGCACCCCTGCCATGCGTTACTATTTTCAATTGCAGCGACGTCAGCCGGGCTTTCGACCACACAAATCATGGAGTTATCGCGGTTGTTATTCTGGCAGATGGGGCAAGTATCGTGTGTAGCATAATTATTACAACGCTGGCATTGACCAATATTATTCATGGCCTCTTGCAGGCAGGATGCGAGATGCAATCCCCGTTGACGCTGGTGCTGCAACAGGTGATAAGCCATGCGTTGTGCTGATTTGGGTCCAACTCCTGGCAGACAGCGCAGTGCGTCCACCAGTCGGGATAATGCATCCATAAGTGGTTATTCTTTGCCTTCTTCTTTCAGGAAGTCAGTCGGGATGTTCAAGCCAGCAGTTAATTGACTGATTTTTTCTCTTGAGCTACCTTCAACTTGTCGTACGGCATCGTTGATGGCGGCGGCAACCAGATCTTCCAGCATTTCAATATCTTCTTCCAGCAGAGCCTTATTGATTTTTACGCCACGAACAGGAACATAGTGGTTTCCATGCATTTTTACGATAACCATTTTACCACCGGATTTGCCTTCAACAACCAGTTGTGTCAGTTGTTCCTGAGCTTCTTGCATGCGTTGTTGCATTTTTTGTGCTTCTTTCATCAAGTTGCCAAGGTTTTGATTCATATCCATTGCCATGATAGCCTCTTTGTTTAATGGTTAAGTTTAATCCGGTTGATAAAACCAGAGCCTGTGGTCATTATAGTTCATCTTTCAGCAAGACAATAGAATTTTTTACCAGCTCAGCTGAAAACTCGTGTT
>CAZDYY010000438.1:0-1805 GCA_964509745.1 uncultured Legionella sp.
AAACGGATCGTTCTGCAGCGCCGTTTCCGCATCCGCCTGTTGTTTTTTCAGGGTTACCTGTTTTTGTTGCAGGGGAGATGCTGAAACGTGCTGGTCACTGGTTAGTGTCAGCGAAATTTTTTCGTTATAGTAGCCTGATAATTCCTGCTCAATGCGGCTTATAACCGAATTTGTAAACACAGACTGGTGTCCCTTTTCCACGCGCAATACAACTTGTCCTGTTGCTTTGCTGACGAACTCAGTGTGTTCCGCGGCAGTAAGAGCCAATCCATGCAGATTTAATTGAGCCAGCATCTCTGCCCATGGGATCGTTGCTGGTGAAGTGGTCGTAACTTCCGGTCTTGCAATAACCGGTTCTTTCTGTTCTACAAGTTCGCTCTCAGCTTTTTCATCCTCGAACAGGGGAGGGGGCGGTTCATCCAGTGTTTCCTGATGAGTCTGCGCAACAATCTCCGGTTCAGGTGAGATGGGAGATAATGTATCATCTGATGAGAGTCTGGTGTGTGCACAATCCGAGGGTTCTGCATCCCGGATAGTGTTTGTGCCGGGATCAATTGTTTCCGGTTTTTGGATTGTTTTACAGGCCAGTGGAGGCATTGGCGTGCGTGATGCTGGTTTGAATGTATACATTCGCAATATTGTCATTTCAAACCCGATTGCCATGCTGGGCGCCAGAAGAATGTCTTGAGACCCTTTCAGGGCAATTTGGTAAAACAACTGTATGTCTTCGGGAGAAAAATGCATACCGAGCTCTGCAAGCCCAGGTGCAAGGCTGATGAGGTCACTGTTGCCCTTGATGCATTGCCACACGCTGATTTGATGCAGGTAACCCAGTATTTCATCCAGAACATAACGAAAGTGACTGCCTTCTTCAGCAATTTTTTTGCACAGGGTTAACAGTTTTTTTGTGTCAAGTTCCGCCAGCGCAGAGAGTAATTGTAATGCATAGTCCAGTTGTGTATAACCAAGGCAATCTTTAACATCCTGAATCTGTAAATGTTGCTCGCAACTGGCTATGGCTTGATCCAGCAGGCTGAGCGCATCTCTCATGCTGCCACGCGCTGCTGTGGCTAACAAGTCAACGGCCTGGATGTCATATTTAAATTTTTCTTCATCGAGAATGTGTTGCAGGTACCAGGATATTACAGCAGGTTGCAGATGCTTGAGATTAAACTGCAGGCAACGGGATAAAACTGTAACGGGTAATTTTTGCGGATCAGTTGTGGCAAGAATAAACTTCACATGAGCAGGAGGTTCTTCCAGCGTTTTAAGAAGAGCATTAAAGCTGTGCTGGGAAAGCATGTGCACTTCATCAATCAGGTAAATTTTAAAGCGACCGCTTGTCGGTGCATACTGAACATTTTCAAGGATTTCACGGGTATCTTCAACACGGGTTCGCGAGGCACCGTCAATTTCAACCAGATCTATAAACCGGCCTTGTTCAATAGCCACGCATGCATTACATTCAAGGCATGGTTCAGACGAGATACCTTTTTCACAATTAAGCGCTTTTGCCATCAACCGGGCAACGCTGGTTTTACCGACACCGCGCGTTCCTGTAAACAGGTAGGCATGATGCAGTCGTTGCTGGTTAAGGGAATTGATGAGTGCTTTATTAATATGATCCTGGCCGACCAGTTGAGAAAACGTTCGTGGCCTCCATTTGCGTGCAAGTGCAATATAGCTCATAAGTGGATTCACTGATTGGGCGGCAGCCCCAAGAGCCACACCCCGGCGCTCGAATCAATTATTACCGCTGCTCCCTTCCGGGCCTGACGGGGTTCACAATCTATCGTCGCGAGGGG
>CAZDYY010000439.1:0-1804 GCA_964509745.1 uncultured Legionella sp.
CTTTCAGGTAAAGGTGTTGCTGCCTATTCTGCCGGGATGACCCTCGCTGCCAAGGCAGCACCTGCCGATTCACCTGAAAAATGGGAGCAGAACAGGCAGGATATATCCAGCCGTTTGAATATGTCGATAAATCCTGGATATTTTGAAAGCAAACTTGCATTTATATTACGCAAAAGTCCATCTGAATACATGGCCATGGTTGCTGGAGTCAGTAATCTTGCTCCAGGTGTCACATTGATTGTTGCGCGATTTTTACTGATCCCTCAACTGGGACTACGCAATACTTATGCGGTGTTTGCTGTGGTAACGCTGGCCGGAATGCTGGCGACCTCCATGCTGACATCGAATGCTGTTTACGATCAGTTGATGGTCATGAACCCGCAGCGCGACAAGGAAGAAGCGAAGCAAATATCTCGATGGATGGGGCAGGATATCCATTCTCCCGATGAATCATTTTTTGAAACACTGCGGATGTTATCGAGTCATGAGCAAAAGGTCATTGCCCTGGCATCGCTGAACTATATCACAACGTTTGGTTTGCTGACGGCAATTACAACTACCGGGTTGTTGACATTGAATTCACGAGGTATGGATCCTGATTATGCTACGTTGACCATAGCCAGCGTATCCCTTATTTCTTCGGCATTTCGCGGGCTATTGAGTCTTTATTCATTTTCATTGCATCCTGATACGATTTCAAATGTATCGTTATTTGCGCAACTATTGTCTTCCCTGGTGTTTGCATTATCCATGGACAAGTTGACCTGGACCCTGTCATTGTATGTGTTTGCGGTTGCCAATGGCGCGGGTGTTTTCTCGGTTATTACACAAATAGGACAAAACATTCCGCAAAAAACAGGTCTTGCAATGGGGGTTTCGAGCGGGCTGGCTGCTTTTTCAGCTTTTCCCATCAGTATTGCATTTGCATTGATGTCTTCATTTAATCAGGTTAAAGGGGTTTCAGCTGATGGGGTGGAGCAAACGGATACGGCGGTACAGTATTTGTTTGCAACAGCACTGTGTGCCACGAGTCTGGCGGCGAATCTTGCCCCGGGGATTATTGCCCGCTGTTCGAGACATTTACATTTCAGTGCGGGTCAAGGTGCCGAAACAAGGTGTGAAGAACGGTCTGTATCCAGCGAAAATCATCATCTGGAAATTGAGTATGATCCAGAGGCAGAAAGTTATAGTGTGTAGTGGTTGTTGAAAGTTTGAGTGGGTGTGATTAAAAGTGCGGTTAACTGATGCTCACCTCTCCCGCTTGCGGGAGAGGTCGACGCGCAGCGTCGGGTGAGGGCTTTTTAATTCTTGCCAAGCCCAGTGAAAGTATTGTAAAAAGGGCCTTTGTAATTTTTTGAGGCTTTTTTCATGGATGATGAATTATTTTTGACGATGTTAAGCAAACATCCTGCTCTAAAAAAACGCATTGAAGCGATACTAAATGTATCCGAAGACTTAACTGACAGCCTTGCCTTGGCTGATGATGCTGAAGACGCTTTGATTGAACATGGTCGAGCTCTTAATCGAGAAGCATTACAAGCATGGGCACTCAATAAAGTGACGTGGTTAACAACTTAAGATAAAGATTGCGTTCATATATCCGGCATCTTAATGAATCAAATTGGTAGTCGACTCGTGCCCTGATGAAATTTGCGCTCTGCCTCCTCATCACCCCATCGGCCTTTAACGGCCTGGTTACATTACAGGTTTTTGCAGAGCCGATCTTATCTGCTCGTTGTCATCACATGGGTTTATCCTTTGCAAATTCTGATAACTCTTTTTTCAGCTAACCATTAAACTGCCT
>CAZDYY010000440.1:0-1335 GCA_964509745.1 uncultured Legionella sp.
CTTACAGAAACTCATGAGTACAAACTGCCTACGCCGAGACAAATGAAAAACGACGGCAATTTCATTATTAGTTTAGGCGAGCTCTGTCAATTTCTTGCAAAAGAAGCAGAATCTTTAGGCTGTGAAATATACCCAGGCTTTGCCGCAACTGAGCTCCTTTATAATGAAAATGGGTGTGTTATCGGCGTTGCTACAGGTTCTCAAGGTATAGATAAAAATAATCAACAAACACCAAACTTTCAACCAGGGATGCAAATACTTGCAAAGCAGACACTATTTGCTGAAGGATGCCGTGGTCAATTAAGCCAACAACTTATGGAGCGCTTCAATCTTAGAGAAGGTGTACAACCACAAACTTATGGCATTGGAATTAAAGAGCTTTGGCAAATTCAAGACAGTGAACATCAAACAGGTTTAGTCACACATACTGTTGGTTGGCCACTTGACCGAAATACTTATGGTGGGTCTTTTATTTATCATCTCTCCAATAACCGATTGGCAGTTGGATTTGTAGTAGGCCTTGATTACACTAACCCATGGCTTAATCCATTTGAAGAGTTTCAAAGGTTTAAAACACACCCATCCATCCGTAAACTATTTACAGGCGGAGAACGTATTGGCTATGGCGCACGCGCGCTAAATGAAGGAGGATGGCAATCAATACCCAAGCTGACTTTTCCGGGCGGCGCTTTGATTGGTGATGGAGCTGGATTTTTAAACGTTCCCAAAATTAAAGGAATTCATCTGGCAATGAAATCTGGAATCCTTGCGGCTGACGCCGTACTTGAAGCATTCTCCAGCTCCTCTACAGAGTTAACAACATTCACTGAAAAATTTAAAAAATCGTGGATGGCAAAAGAACTCTATCAAGCTCGAAACATTCGCCCTGGTTTCCGCCATGGACTTTATTGGGGACTCGCTAATGCTGCTTTTGAAACGTATATTTCCTTCGGTAAATCTCCATGGACACTGAAGAACCATGCCGACAATACAAGTTTAAAATTGGCAAAACTATCTCATAAAATTCATTATCCAAAACCAGATGGCGTTCTAACTTTTGATAAATTATCTTCCGTTTATTTAACAAACACTTTTCATGAAGTGAATCAGCCTTGTCACCTAACCCTCAAAGATAAAAATATTCCGATTCAAGTTAATTATAACGAGTACGCCTCACCAGAAACACGCTACTGCCCTGCTGCGGTATATGAAATTGTTGACGAGAACGGCCAACTCAAACTGCATATTAATGCCCAAAACTGTATTCACTGCAAAACGTGTGATATTAAAGACCCCAGACAAAATATTATTTGGAAAGCACCTGAAGGTGGAGGT
>CAZDYY010000440.1:1345-1795 GCA_964509745.1 uncultured Legionella sp.
GGACCAAACTATAGCGACATGTAAGCAGCCCACATTAATGCGGGCTGCTTACTTCATTGAGATATAGAAGACGATCCTGCCGGCGAGTAGCATAAACTGGTCCCAGACGACTCATTGTTTTTTGGCGGCATTAATGGCAATTTGTGACCGGTTAATGGATGCATGGATATGGGTGAATCACTCCGATACTGATACATATCAGGAAAACTACCACGACTTGCAGATCCATTGCTACTAAATGGTGATGGACTTATTTTGGGTTCAACATCGGTCGATATAACAACGTTTGCATGCATGTCTCCAATAACAGGCTGGGATGGATGGATTTCTTGCTCCTCGTTTTTTTCATCAAGACTCAACTCACTGGAAGATGACGACGTTTTACCCATGGAGTCGTTTGGCTTTCCTAGCTTCTCTTCCTCAACATTTGATGTTGTATTTGTAGCCCCT
>CAZDYY010000441.1:0-1789 GCA_964509745.1 uncultured Legionella sp.
AAATTATTGATTTCAGGGGCACGAATGCCGAGCTTGAAACGCTTGCCCGCCATTATCGGGACAACGGGCTTCGTCCCATCGATACAGTGGAATGGTTACGGGGATTGTCTTTAAATATCATTGTCCATTTTCAGGTAGCAGACGAAATCATTTCCAACCGGGATGATGAAATGTACATTGAAAAATTAACCCGGGCGAACCAGAAGGGTACTACTTCGGTCATCATTGGGGATGATGGCGGGCATCAAGGGGTGCATCATTCGCTTTGGCAGTTTTACAATGAAAAACTGGCAGAAGACAATTTATCCCCGGTGTTTCGCCAGGAAGGATTGCGATGCTGAAATTTAAAAAGACACTCGTGCTGTTCTGGTTTTTATGGTGGTTGATAGCATTATGGACCGATGTGACCGGTGCCTTGCGACATATACACTGGCTTCATGCTGCCTGGGCTCAGGATAACAATTATTCGTTTCTGGTGGCGTCATTATCAATGTATGCCCCTCCGGCCTGGTTGCCTCCTGCGTTGTATACCGGGATTATTATCTGGTCAGCGCTTGGGGTCGTGTTATTTGCCCACGCCGGTCTGGCACTGGCTAGTCCCGGGGAACTATGGCTGGTACGGGCAGAACGGGCGTTTATAGTTACACTGTGCTTTTGGCTGGCGTTTTTCATTGCTGATCAAGTGGTGATGAAATTTGATCTTGAACAAAACCATATGGTCCAGGGCGGGTTTCAACTGCTCACATTTTTTAGTTTGTATGTGTTGCCGGATAAACAACGGCTGGATGTCGATAAGTTTGACACAAAGGCAAATAAATATTAAAATAGGGCTCAAATAAATCAAGTTGAGATGTTTTAACCAGAGGTCCTATGCCGCTTTCTGAATGCCCTATCAGTCATGCCCCAATGAAAGTTCCTGTTATTACCAATAACGGCATCACGTACGAATTCAGCGAAATTGCACAACATTTATTAAAAAATGGTCCAACTGAACCAGTGGTGATGAGCACACAACCTGCAGAACTGATCCAGTCTTTAACCCTGAATCGTGCAGTCCGGGATGACAATAGTGTTTTGAGTGACGATGAAATGACATCCATTGCAGGCTATCTTGCGGCTTTGATGAAAGCATATCCTGCGCTGATGATTAACAAAATTCAGGATGTTATTTATGATGATGAAATAAAGAAACAGATCTCCGGGCATCAACAGCGTATCAGGGAAACACAAAAACATCGACGGGTCATTGTAACCCGGCTTGGAGGGTATTGCGCAACAGACCGGTTTGTCTTTGCGGCAGAAAATGGCCAGATTGAAGAAGTAAGGAAGCTTCTGGACGAGTCTGAGGGATTATTACCACAAACCCAGGAAGAGACCATCTATTCAGAAGAACTGGATACTCCGGTGAGCAATGCCCGGAGACCCAGTTTCATTGTCCGTAACCGGCACATCAAAAATGTGGATGAGCATACACCGGGTTATGCATCCAGTTATTTGCCTGTGCACAGGGCATTGTATAACCGGCATTTTTCCGTGGTTAATCTGTTATTGATGCATGGTCATTATTCTCCGGGGCCCTTGCTTTATCAGGATATTTTTACCCTGATTCAATTCAGGCAACTGGAGGCCCTCCGATTGCTAATGAAAAATCTGGATGTTGGGCTTAATGTCGTGCAAACATTTAGAGATGAAGCCTCAGGATTACCCGCCCGAAATTTTCTCCCGCTTCAATATGCCGAAGAGCTGGTTCATCTGGATTGTGTCAACATATTGCTGGACGGGTATTTGT
>CAZDYY010000442.1:0-1782 GCA_964509745.1 uncultured Legionella sp.
GACACATGATGAACGAGCCTTTATACGAACCACTTCCCGCAACCAATGTATCCGATATCATCCACCTGTTTGCCGGAAAAACCGACCTGATGGTGTTAACCAGCGCCATGCAAATGGAAGGTTATGGACGGTACTCATTCATTTGTTTTGATGCATTTGCGTCTTTTTCCTCTAAAGGCAATCAGCATTACTGGAATCATCAACCGATTGATATTCACGATCCTTTTGCATTTCTGAATGAAAAAATCAATGCATATAAAAGCAAAAAAATCGAGGATCTGCCGCCATTTCAGGGCGGAGCTGTGGGGTATTTTGGTTATGAAGCAAGCCATTATCTCGAAGAGCTGCCTCGTGTAGTGGATCATATTCAACTGCCAGATATTTATTTGAACTTTTACCGCACGTTAATTTCAATTGATCATGCCACGCATCAGGCCTGGGTTATTGCCCCCACGAAGAAAAAAATATTGGAGATCAAGCGAATATTGTCAGGGACTCCCGCGGTCAAGTCACAGAACACCGGGGTCTGTCAAAACCCAACCTCCAGTTTTACCCATGAAGCCTACATCACCGCGGTCAACGCGATCAAAGAATATATTTTAAATGGCGATATCTTTCAGGCCAATCTGACTCAACAATTGAGTACCACACCAGGCGATGACACCAGCCCCCTTGACTTGTATTTTAAATTGACAAGCATCAACCCGGCCCCATTCAGTGCTTTTTTAAAACTCCCGAATAACGGCTACATTATTTCCGCCTCTCCTGAACGATTCATCAAAGTAACGGATCAACAGGTTGAAACCAGCCCCATCAAGGGCACACGAAGGCGTTCGGATAACAAGGACGAAGACGCCCGCCTCGCAACCGAACTGTTATCCAGTGAAAAAGACCGGGCTGAAAATGTTATGATCGTTGATTTGATGCGCAACGATATTTCCCGGGTTTGTGCGTCAGTTAATGTTGAAGAATTATGCGCGCTAAAAAGTTTTGAAACAGTGCACCATCTTGTGTCCAGGGTAACCGGCAAGTTAAAAAACAACAAAAATTCGATCGATTTATTGCAAGCTACTTTTCCGCCGGGGTCGGTAACCGGCGCGCCCAAAATCCGCGCCATGGAAATCATCAGTGAACTGGAACAACAGGCACGGGGACCTTATTGTGGTTGCCTCGGCTATCTGGGTTTTAATGGAGACATGGACACATCCGTCATCATCCGTTCATATTTTCTTAATCGATTCAAGCGCCAGGACCTGGGTTGGGATGACCGGATCTTCTTCAGTGCCGGTGGCGCGATTGTGCTTGATTCAAATCCGGAAGATGAATATCAGGAAAGTTTAACCAAGGCACAGGCCTTGATAAAGGCACTCATACCATGATGTTAATCATCGATAACTATGACTCATTTGTATTTAACCTGTCCAGATATGTTGAAGAGCTGGGGCATGAGGTCATGGTGGTCAGAAACAACAAAATCACCCTTGCCGATATCCATGCATTGCAGCCAGACCATATCATCATCTCCCCAGGCCCCTACGGCCCTGCTGAAGCAGGGATTTCAACAGCGGTAGTTAAAGAATTTGCCGGACGCATTCCCATCCTCGGTGTTTGTCTGGGACACCAGGTGATTGGTCATGTATTTGGCGGACGAATTGCCCGGGCGAAAGAGCCCATGCATGGCAAATCCTGTTTGATTCACCACAATGGGCAAGGCCTGTTTCGAAACATTCCCGATCCATTGCGCGTGGGACGATATCATTCCCTGATCGTTGAAGACGATAA
>CAZDYY010000443.1:0-1778 GCA_964509745.1 uncultured Legionella sp.
GGTTGTCGATGTTTCTTGCGAAGAAACTCTCAGGCATCAGAGAGTCCATAAGGTAGAAGAACTCCTTCACAGTGAGGAAGAGCGGGAAGTCTTTGAAGCTGATCTTGGAGAATGTGTTTGAAACCTCACTTTCGTCATTCTCCAGGTCGATATCCTTCACGAGCTCATCGATTTCCTTCTCAGCTTCCTCGAGGATGTTGATGTCGAAGCCGTTCATGACATCGTTCACAAGGTTGATACCTTCCTGAGCATCCTCGGGGTTTGTGGTTTGCTGGTTTGTTGAGGTACCATCTTCGTCGATGATCTCAAACTCGTCCATGTTGGAGGTCGTCTTGGGACCGAGTGTCAACTCTGGAGGGTCCTCGATGTGCTCAACACCTTGCTTCTTCTAAGTGAGTCAGATATCTACCTCTTTATCTCTCAAGACGCTCTTCAGATAGTTGATGACTCTGTGGTACAATCTCGACACATTCCTGGCCAGCAGGGGACTGGCTGTGATGAAGATCATCTTGACATAGCTGACTAAGATGAGAAAGTACACCTACGCTCGCAGAGATCTTCGTACCTGATCTTGTGGATACCTCTTCTGAGGTTCTTGTTAGCCACTTCCAACAGTCTGATACCGATCATTCTCATGACAGCACATGTGGTCTTTCCAGTTCCCGACCTTCCGACAACCACCGAGTTGTGTTGGGTCGCGATCAGTTCTCTTTGGTCCAAACTGAACTTGTAGGTGAAGTTGGGGATTCTCTCGAGGATGTTCAGCAGAGCATTTCCGTCGAACTCATCGAGGAACTTCTGTGTGGCACGGGTTCCCAGCATGTTCTTGGTGTAGTTTTCAGCGTTGAACTCGTAAGCGATCTTTTCGAGGACCTCCATAGGCAGCTCGAGATCTCTGCCGAGTCTGTACATGCCAGCTGTGTTGATGTGGTCAGCAGGGAGAACTCTCCTCACGAAGTACTTCGACTTGTCCTTTGGTCCGATGAAGTAGTGGAACTTAGTTGCTGTGACGTATGGGAAGACTGATTTGGGGTTGCTCTTCACGATGGCCAAACGGTAGAAACTGCTCAGTAACAAGGTGCTGATTCGGTCGTCCTTCACAGGAAGATCGGTGATGGAGACCATGAAGAATCCTCGTTGGATAAACCCACTAAACTCTCCTGCTTCGAGCAGAGCCTTCTTGGATTTAGGGTTCGGCCTGACAGAAGGGAATATGCTGTAGTTCATCCAAACCTTCGTGGTCTTGGAATATTGGTAGTTGGTCGACTGGTGCCAGATCCCATATTTGGACTCGACAGCTGACCGAGTGTGCTGTTGGTGCTGCCACTCATCCCCTGAGACTGCAGGGCTCGAGAAAATCAAGATCAAAGTGTGAAGCATGGACTCCAATGAAGTGATCCGAAGGAGTTGGCCAAACAGGTCCTCTGTTGGCACCATGAAGCAAGTGTGGGTAAGCGGCTCAGGGGTCTGAGCCCATATTTCTCTGATGTGCGACTCTTTGAGCAAAAAGGCGTTCCCAGTTGCTTCATACACATCTAAGTATTTTGGGTAGTGCAGTGGAAATCTCTCGTTGGAAGTCAGGTGAGAGAGCTCGTTAGCGATTTTTCGTTTGGAGATGAACATGTACTTCCTGAGTCTCGAGATGTCTAGAATAGTGAACATGACTCCTGCCAAGATGGCTGGGTTCAGCCGATGGATAGGGCCTAACAATGCAGAAATGTTCTGAAAGTATTGACCGAGTTTGCTCAAGTCTTTTGACACCAGTGAGCTGAGTTGCT
>CAZDYY010000444.1:0-1767 GCA_964509745.1 uncultured Legionella sp.
AATACTGCTGGAGTATTTCTGGTTTCAAAAGATAAATCTTTTACATAAACACGTTGAATCATAAATTCTGTTTCAGGTTGTGGTGGTGTGGTTTGTGTATCAGTCATGTTGTTTTTTCCTTGATAGAGATAATTATTTGTTGCCTTTAACCAATGGTAATTCTGCACCTTGCCAAGCGGCAATTCCGCCCGCTAGAGCCATTGCATTTATGAATCCCGTAGATTTTAGTTTAGTGGCCAATAGTTGAGATTGTTGGCCTTTCGCACATATAAGGATGATTGGTTTTTCTTTATATTTGTTCATGCGTGGCTCATTAAAATCAGCAGCATTTGTGCGAATGGAGTTGATAATATGGCCGTCACTAAATAACCCTAATTCGCGCAGATCGAATACGACAGCATCTTCATGATTCATTTTTTCTACCACTGCTTGTGGTGATAAAAGCTTAGGTGCCTTTTTTTGAGAAAACCATTCGTTAAGGTAAATTAACAGCAAAAGCACAATAAATGCGCCCACAAGCGCCCAGTGATTCATTATATATTGTTCTAATTGCCCCATATTAAACTCTAAATTTCAATAAACATGAGGCAAATTATCTCAGATAATGCTGATAAGGCAAGGTTTAATTATCAAAAAGATAGGAAAAGCTTAACAGTAACACATTATCAGTTACTGTTCCTAAGCCAAGCACGCCTTCAGACCAGCCTTCATTGCCGTAACCAGATGCTACTCCGCCTAGGCTTTGGTATTCATATCCAAGCGTCCATATCATGCGTGAACTGTATTTAAAATCAAGCCCTGCACCTAAATTATAGGTGAATTTATTATTTGTATTGGATGCGTAGCCGGGACTAGTACGCGCAGCTGTGGGTGAAATAGGAGTTTCTGAATAAGATTTCGCTTGAGTAGACGCGACACCAAGTCCGACTCCGATGTATGGGAATAGCGTTCTGTAGTGCGTAATATCAAGTTTTCCCTGCACCGTAAAGATGTTGGAGGATATATTCCATTTGTAATTGTAAGCTGGTGTTTGAGAAACGGAAACTTGGGTGACTTGATTTCCAATATCATTGGAGAACATGGTGCGGTAGCGAGCGGCCGCACTAAATGCGGGGAACCAGAGCGTTCGTCTTTGCCAGTGGCGTCCTGCTTGTAAACCCATAATGGCACCGGTGCTTTTTTTGGTTGAAAAGTTGTCTATTTCATAAGGACTCGTACGTGTATTTTGGATGGTTGTATCGCCTTTTAGCCTTTCTGCACCGCCCTCAAGTCCCCAAAACCAGTTAGCTTGCATGATGGGAGATGGACCTGGGCTGTATGATTGTATGTGTACAGGTCTTGGTGAGTCCTGCCAAGATTTGTGGCCTGCTTCGCCCGCATGTGTTGGAGTGGCCATAGTCAGTAAAGTAGTCAGGCAAACGAATGAGGGTTTACAAATTTTTATCATCATTAAATTCCTTTTTTGTTGATTCTTTTGTCGATTGAGCAGGGTAGGTTGGGTTGAGGCCGGTGGGCCGAAGCCCAACAAGGTTGTAGCACTTCGTAAGTTTTGGGCTTCGGCCTACCGGCCTCAACCCAACCTACACAAAATTCTACACCCAGCCCTCACCCAATCCACGCTCAATTTTTCACTATTCAACCGGGTAGCCGGATTGACACCAGTCTGAAATTCCACCATTTACTGAATATACGTTAGTATACCCCATCTCGACAAGTTTCTCTCCGGCCCATAATGAACGGGTACCGCCTCGGCAATGCAAATAAATA
>CAZDYY010000445.1:0-1759 GCA_964509745.1 uncultured Legionella sp.
CCTACCTTGTCTAATGCTTCCTTTCGCATCATTATCGACGTGTGGCAGAATTGGTTGATCT
The DNA here is from genome assembly GCA_964509745.1 of uncultured Legionella sp. GTDB lineage: Bacteria > Pseudomonadota > Gammaproteobacteria > Legionellales > Legionellaceae > DDPF01. The sequence goes on from CAZDYY010000445.1 coordinate 62, forward strand.
TAGTGAGACGTTCTTGGAGGACGTCATTGTCTGTTGGGAGCCACGACTGGCGCTTAACTTCGCCATCCTCATCGATAAATTCGAATCTAGAACCGAGCAACCCAACTTGGGGGTGTGCCTCAAGAAATGCCACTTGTTTTTCTAAACGCAGTAGCTTGGAGATGTCGTCGGCATCCTGACGCGCAATGTATCGTCCGCGAGCAATAGCTATCCCTCTGTTGAGAGACTTGGTAAGGCCTTGGTTCTCCTGGTGGATAAGAATGATCCTGGGATCTTTATAAGATTTTAAAATGCGTTCAGTTCTATCTGCCGATCCATCGTTGATAATGATGAACTCGAAGTCAGTAAAGGATTGATCAAGGATACTGTTGATCGCGTCCTTTAGGAAGTTCTCTGCATTGTAAACACTCATAACAACAGAAACGGAAGGGCGCACTGTATCTCCACATATTATGGATTGCTAGTAAAGCACGTTGTAATGTTAGCAATCACAAAAAAACAGTATTCTTTTCCTCTCGGGATCTGAGCCATTCAAACTCTTGCTGGTGCGGAAACCGTCTTCTTCTTTGCAAGGACTTACTCAAATGTTACGGAGACTTGTTGATGTGACCGTTGCCGCCTTAACTGACTGGAGTAACTAGCTTACAAGCTGATATGGTCTAATGACTGTAATATAACAAGTCGTGTTTTAAGAACTTACAAATCGTTCAAGCTGCCACTACTGCACCTACGCAATAAAATATCTCCTAACTTCTTGTCCCATACTGAGGGCTCAAACTTTTCACGCCCAGCTGAGGGGTGGAGTGTTACTTCTCCAAAAATGGGTCGTCCGTTCATGTCATAAAAATCAATTCTTATGAACTTTTCATTTTGAGCTAATTTTTCGGCTAGGGTAATCATTTCCTCAAAGCATTCAGGCTTTTGAATTTCCCCGGTGTATTTAGGGTAGACGTGATGGATGGGAAGCACTTCGAAATTTCGATTAAGCATTGTTAGCGTGTGGTTTGTGAAACGATCCATGTCGACCTGGACCATATGCACTTTACCGTGAAAGCAAAAAAACTTGTAATCATTGGGGATTTTATTGCCACATGTCAGTAGTTCCTCTATTAACAATTGTGGCTTAATCCACCGATATTGCCACTCTGCAAAATGTATTGAATGGTCTCTAGAAAGCCATTTTTGGGTTAAATTGTGGAGGCTCAACCAATCAATGTTATTTTTATCAGTAATAATTAAATTAGTGCCGGAGCCATTGTTTGCTTTTATAACAAATGAGGCAGGCAAATCCACGTCCTTTGCATCCCTAATATCTGTACCAACCCACAATAAATTACACAGGTATTGGTTGCCAATTGTATTAGCAACGTAGTCTCTAGCTTTAATTTTGTCAGCAAATTGGGTGTATATCTGTTTTCTATTGGTGAACTTGGATTGCTGCAGCCATTCATTGAAAGTCTTGGGTCTAATCAGATTTGGATATGCTCCAAACCTACTCTTGTAGTCGGTCAGAGTTTTATGTAAATCAGAAGGTAACAATATAAAATCTATTATTGATTTCCACACAAAATTATCGTGTGGACAATGTTTTACTTTTAAACGTAATCCAAGCCGTTCTGTTGAGGCAATGAACTTTTTAAATTTTTGGTTATCGAGTATATTAAACATATAAGCCTTCTATTTTTTACATAAAAAGTC
>CAZDYY010000446.1:0-1758 GCA_964509745.1 uncultured Legionella sp.
CCTCGGCGCCTTCGTCGGCTGGAAGGGCGCGGTCTTCGGCATGTTCGGCGGCGCCATGCTGGGCTGCGCCTGGTTCATCGTCGCCCTGCTCTGGCAGAAGATTACCGGCCGGGCCTCCCCGGTCGCCCCGCCCGCCGAAACCCCCGAGGGCCAGCCGGCCGAGCTCGGGCTCGGCGTGCACGTGCCGTTCGGCCCCATGCTCGGCGTGGCCGCACTGGTCTATTTCTTCGGCGCCCACCGCTGGGTGGACGCTTACTTTGCGGAACTGTCCGGCTTGTTCTGATCCGGTATCGCACCGGACGCGGGTGATTGAAACTCCTTCGGCACTTCCCCGCTGCGACCCTGCACCACCAGTCGCAGCAAATAGGCCATGACTTCCTCGCGGGTCTGGCCGCGCTCGGCGACGAGCTGGTCGGCGCGCTTGATCAATTGCCGCGCCATGGCCTCCGCCTGCACCGGCGTGGCGCCGAGGCCGCCGCACAGCTTGGTCAACTGGGTCAGCTCATCCATGGGCGTCCAACGTCATGACCACCGGACCCGCCGGCTCGAGGCTGAGGCCAGCTGTCGGCGTGAGATTGATCAGTGACACCATCGCCAACGCGACAAATTCACCGGCCTTTGTGCCCACCGAGCGGACCTCACCGATCTTTTTCTCGCCTTGATAAAGCGCCGCCAGTGGAGCGGGCGGCGCGCCGCGACCGCGCACGACCTGCAGCCGGCGGCGCACCTGACCCAGGTTTTTCAAACGCGCCATGACCTCCTGCCCAAGATAGCAGCCCTTGGTGTAGGATATCGCCGCATCCTCCAGCCCGCCCTCGTTCGGCAGGTCGCCGGGACCAACGTCCGCCGGCACGACTGGAATGCCGGCCGAGATCCGGGCAAATTCCATTTCGGCATGACTTAGTTCAACGGCGCCGCTCGCGAGCAGTTGTCCACGAGTTTCTGTGATCGTTTCCTCGGAGCCAAGAATCTCCCAGCTTTCGCCCGGCAGACGGCGCCCGCGAAAAACGATCAGGTCTCGGCTTCGGCCAAACCGACCCGGTAAGGGCGTTTCTCCCAGCAACCGCTTGATGGCTTCATTGCCGCCCGGCCCCCAAAGCGTGAGCGCGTGACTGGTCGCGGTTTCGTCAGCCAGCACAACATCATCCGCCACGATGTATTCCTCGAGCCGCTGCCCGATGATCGCGGCCGGCGAAAATTCACTGCAGATCAGGAATTCGTTTTCAGAAATTCTCAGCACCTGGCTGTCGGCGAGGACTTTTCCCTTTTGATTTAGCCAGAGACCAAAGGACGAGCTGCCCGGCGGCTGTCGCAATTCATTGGTGAATTGCCCCTGAAGAAACCCGAACGCATCCTCGCCTGTGACCCGGAGCAGGGCGTTTGGGCGATATTTCAAGGTGCGCATTTTCTCAGAAATCATAAAATATAATGTCTTAAATAACTATCGTAGATTGATTTAGCACAGAATTTAAGAATCTTATGATCTTCTGGTTGACGAACGAATGGAACGGGGTAGATATAGAGCAGTCAACTAACACTTCTCCCCGCCTAGCGGGGAGTTTTGGAGTAACTAAGAAAGCAATGGCCGGTCGCTTAGGGGTAGGCGACCGGCCTTTTCTTTGCCCAAATTCGTAGCACACAGCAAGGACTTGATCCTCGCCGCCCAGCCCCCCCAAGCTGGCCCTTCATGCAGAAGACTTCCGACATCAATGTCGTCGAGACCCGCGCCTTGCCCTCGCCCGCCGCCCTGCTCGCGGA
>CAZDYY010000447.1:0-1757 GCA_964509745.1 uncultured Legionella sp.
CTCACGTAGAGTACCAGGCCAAGCAGCGAAACTGCTATGCCGGTGAACCCTGCTGCGCCGGGCCACGCCCCTCCCAAAATAAGGATCTCGCCCAGCAGGGAAAAGATCACTTCGGTGGATTGGGTGGCATCGACGGCCGAAAGCTCGAAAGGGGTCCTCGCCAGGTGGCGCGCCTTGAAGAATAGCGTGGTGGCGATGACCCCGGAGAAAATGGCGACTATGGCCGTGTTGACCAACTGACCGCCTGTCGGCGCCGGCGGCTGTAGGAAAAGTGTCAGCACTATCCAGAATGGGAGGGAGCCGAGCACCATGATCAGGACGCGACCGATGCTGTCGTCGAGAACGGGGCTGTCTATGCTCGGTATGATCCCTTTGTGGCCGTGGCGGGCTTCCCAGATCATCTGGTTGCCGATCGGATAGGCGAATGCTGCTGCCAGAACCGGGAGGATACCGAGCAGTGTGTCCTGCGCGGACGCGGCTGTGGCCTGCTCGCAGGTGACCAGGACGATGCCGATGAAAATCAGGAGGGTGAAAAGCACTCCTTTCATCGGCACCCGTTTCCCGAACAAAAGAAGTACGACAGGGGTGGCGAGGATGGTCGACTGCCAGGTCGTTGCGACTACCCATCCGGGCGCGAAGGACGAACTGAAGGTAAGGAGCGAATAGAACAGGCCGAAGCCGGTGCTGCCGGCGATGGTCCAGAAACACCAGTTCCTCAGGTAGGCGGCAAACACCTCTTTCAGCAGGCGCGTCTTTCCGCTTAGAACCAGCCACAAGCTCAACATGAAAAACATGTAGCCGTACCGCAGGCTTGCGGTCCACAACCAGTGGCCCCCCTGCAGGCTCATGGCGCGATTGAGGACGAACGTGCTGCTGAAGAAGAGGGCAGATAAGATGCCGATGATTACCAGTCGTGTCATGTACCCCTTGGGACAGTAGTGTTATTCATTGATCGCTCGGCGATCGGTAACCCTCTGTAGCTGAAATCGGACTCCAGGTAAAGAGAAAAGAGGGGGAATGTCATTTGTTGTTAATGAAAGAGCGTTTTACACTGTGGACGGCAAGTAGGCATTCAGGCGCCCCGGATATTTCGGGCAGTTCGTAACAGCGCTGAAAGTGCCGCAAATCAAGCATTGACAGGGATATGGACGCCGCCATTCTGCGTTGACAATAGTTGTCTATAGTGATACTTTCCGACACGTTCAACGCTTTATAACCTACGCCCGGAAAGGTTCATCACGTGCATTTTTATAATATTTTCCGTGCTTCATTGTTGAAAACACTGGCTGTACTGCTTCTCGTTGCGCTCACGCTCCCAGCGCCCGCCTTTTCGCTTGATTCGGAAGATTCCCAGATCTTTATTTCCGGGTTCAATGCCTATCAGAAGAAAGACTACAAGTCCGCTATTGAGAATATGTCGGGTCTTCTCAAGAAGTATCCCGAAACTCCTCTCAAGGATATGGCCATCTTCTGGCTGGCCAGGGCGAACTACAAGGCCGGGCATCAGCAGGAAGCCGCAAAGTACATGGCCCAGTTCCTTCGGGAGTACCCGGAAAGCCCCCTGAAGGCGACGGTCGAGGACGGTCTTCTCTCGTTGGCGGAGAGATACGAAAAGGGTGAACCTCTCGATGTAGCACCGAAGGCGGTTGCCAAGCCGTCTGCTGACACTGCCGCAGATAAGGCCGCAGCGGATAAGGCCGCAGCGGATAAGGCCGCCGCGGATAAGGCCGCCGCGGATAAGGCCGCCGCGGATAAGG
>CAZDYY010000448.1:0-1751 GCA_964509745.1 uncultured Legionella sp.
AGCAATAAATATTCATCTTCAGATGATTCCGAGAGGGTGCTGGACCAGGGTTTGTACGAGGGTGACCAATGGGTGTCGAGATGGTTTTGCAAAAATGTTGTGGTGGGTTTGTCGGTTGCAACCAGTCCGACTGTTACGCCAATCACGCCAATAGAGACCCATGGATGTTCAATCGGGTATTTGCCTATCTCGATAAAATCACTGGGCACTGCCAGCATGGCCTGATTCAATATGTTTGATCTGCTCAGGCCTGGTTTGACAGGAACGGATTTGGCTTTAACGTCCGGTGTTGCCCAGGCTACATGTTGACTTAACAAGATTCCGAAAAAAATTGTTTTTACATTTTTCACAGCAAATGTCCTGATCTATTCGGGTTGATTGACGTCTAAACTGGCTTGCAAATAAGCCAGCAATTCAGGTGAGCGACGTTTTAATTCATTCGAACCACGGGTTATTTTTGCGATGCTGACGTTCAGTTCAGCGGAAATTTGCCGCTGGTTTTGTTGTTTGTCCAGCAGTGCCTTGATAATCAGACACCGGGTTGCCATGCCGGTTTTTTCTTCCGGGGTTAACAGCAATTCAAACAGCTCGGATAACAGAGCTTCATCCTGTGTGCTCTTGCACAATTTTAAAAAGTAATGCCAGCCGTCTTGATTCATAATCAGCTAATTCTCTCGTGGATTAATCCGTGCCGCCAGCCTGGTTAATTCATCTGGCGATATGCCATCCTCCAGTGCTTTCACAAACAACGATCCAACCACCACGCCATCGGCATGCTGAAGTACCTCGCGCGCTGCATCAGGTGTGGATATGCCGAACCCGGCCACCACCGGCAACTGTACACGGGATTTGATTCGTTGCAGGCTCTCTGCGAAATCATGGGGCAGTGATGAGCGTACACCGGTGGTTCCCTTACGGCAAGCATAATATAAAAACCCGGCGCCTTGCTGATCAATTTGCTGAATCCGTGGCAGTGATGTTGACGGGCTAATCACACAAACCGGAGCAATTCCCTGTTCAAGGCAACGTTGATGCACATCCGATGATTCCTCAACCGGACAATCCACAATCAGGGTGCCATCTATGCCAGCCTGTTTTGCATCATGGAAAAATGACTGTTTGCATGCTGCCAGCAGCGGATTCAGATAACTGAACAAAATCAGGGGAATATCGCTGTGTTTACGAATTTGATCAGCCAGCCACAAGACCTCCCGCAAGGTTGTTTTTGCAGCCAGGGCGCGCAGGGCTGCTCGCTGGATAACCGGCCCATCGGCAATCGGGTCAGAAAAAGGCACACCGATTTCCAGCATGGTTACGCCACCTTCTATCAAGGCAAGTGCTGCAGCCAGCGTGTGTTTCATTCCTCCATCACCAGCCGTCAGGTAAGCCACGAAGGCTTTGCCCTGGGTAAAGCCGGCGTTAATTCGTTCGATCCCGTTCATGGTTTGACCATCTCCATCAATTGAGGCAAGTCCTTGTCACCCCGTCCGGATAAATTAACTATCACGCAGTGATGTTCAGGTAATGCCGGTGCAATTTCAATCAGGTATGCCAGTGCATGGGCTGATTCCAGCGCACAAATAATGCCTTCGGTACGTGCCAGTAAATGCAGGGCATTCAAGGCCTGCTGATCATTGACAGCGACATATTCCACGCGCTGTTCTGCAAATAACTGCGCGTGTTGTGGCCCGACAGACGGGTAATCAAGCCCGGCTGAAATCGATGATGTTTTCTCAATTTGACCATGTTCA
>CAZDYY010000449.1:0-1747 GCA_964509745.1 uncultured Legionella sp.
CTGCAATGAAATCCGGTGCCAAGGGAATTAAAATTTGTGTCAGCGGTCGTTTGGGTGGCGCAGAGATTGCACGCAGTGAGTGGTACCGTGAAGGGCGTGTTCCTTTGCATACATTTAGAGCTGATATTGATTACGGCACTGCTGAATCCAAAACTACCTACGGAATTATTGGGGTAAAGGTCTGGATCTTCAAAGGTGAAAGCATTCCCCAGAAGAATCGTAATGCTGATAGCAGCAAGTAAGTGAGGATTTGCAATTATGTTAATGCCAAAACGTACAAAATATCGAAAGCAAATGAAAGGCAGGAATCGCGGTATGGCACTGCGAGGGTCAAGTATAAGCTTTGGTGAATTTGGCTTGAAGGCCCTTGAAAGAGGACGTCTGACTGCAAGACAAATTGAAGCAGCTCGAAGAGCAATGACACGTCATATCAAACGTGGCGGAAAAATATGGATTCGTGTGTTTCCAGATAAACCAATTACACAGAAACCATTGGAAGTAAGGCAAGGTAAAGGTAAAGGTAGTGTGGAATATTGGGTTGCTCAAATTCAGCCTGGTAAAGTACTTTTTGAGATGGAAGGTGTGTCCAGAGAGCTGGCAATTGAAGCGTTCGATTTGGCAAAGGCCAAACTTCCATTCAAAGTAACATTTGAAGAGCGGAAGGTGATGTAATGAAAAACACGAATGAATTAAGAAAGTTGTCGCTGGAAGAATTGCAAGCTGAACTGCTCACCCTGCGCAAGGAACAATTCTCATTGCGTATGAAAAAGGCAAATGGCGCGCTCGATAAAACTCATTTTGTTACCATGGTGAGAAAGGCGATTGCCAAAGTTAAAACAATTATGACAGAAAAGGCGGAATAGGTCATGTCTAATAGTGAAACAAATGGCAGAACCGTTGTTGGTAAAGTCATCAGTGATAAAATGCAAAAAACAATCGTAGTTGTTGTTGAGCGGACTGTGAAACATCCCAAATACGGTAAAATCATGACACGTAGAACAAAATTACACGCCCATGATGAAAATCAGGTTTGTAAAATTGGAAACACCGTGAGAATACGCGAGTCAAGACCGCTTTCTAAAATGAAAAGCTGGGTTTTGGTAGAAGTAATTGCTTAATAATCACGGTTAATACTTTTAAAGTTCCAGGATGGCTGTTATAATCAGCAGCCTTTTTCTGGTCGAATTTAGAGCTGGAGAACAAGATGATACAAATGCAGACTGTGCTCGATGTAGCAGATAACAGCGGAGCACGCAAAGTTATGTGTATCAAGGTGCTTGGCGGTTCACACAGACGTTATGCGCGTGTAGGTGATGTTATTAAAGTAAGCATTAAAGATGCGATTCCCCGTAGCAAGGTCAAGAAAGGTGCGGTTATGAACGCAGTAGTGGTTCGTACAGCACAGGGCGTTCGACGGGATGATGGTTCTATGATTCGTTTTGATGGCAATGCGGCAGTATTATTGAATAATCAGTATGAGCCTGTTGGTACTCGAATATTTGGGCCTGTTACTCGCGAATTAAGAGAACGATTTATGAAAATCATTTCTCTTGCAGCTGAAGTATTGTGAGAAGGACAAATTATGAAACGCATTAAAAAAGGTGACACCGTCGTAGTAATTACTGGAAAAAGTAAAGGTCACGTCGGTACAGTAACCCGGGTTGCCGGGGAAAAGGTTCTGGTCGAAGGTGCAAATTTAATTAAAAAGCATGTTAAACCAAATCCTCAACTTGAGCAGCAGGGTGGG
>CAZDYY010000450.1:0-246 GCA_964509745.1 uncultured Legionella sp.
CGTCGCGTTGCTGCAGGAGGGTACCGTTCCGCCGTTGGCGTTATCGGAGGTGTCTCCCAGGAAGAAGTTGATGGCGGAATTCGCCGTGGTCCCGCCAGCTTCGCCGTAACCCGTTTCATAGGGGGCGTTTGCCTGGGCCTCGGAGTCCGTCGCCGTTGTGACGGTCACGGACGTTCCCGCTGCGTCGGTTATCCGGGCGAATATCGTGCCCGGGGTCCCGTCGCCGTAGGCGGCGGAGTGGGTCAC
>CAZDYY010000450.1:256-1746 GCA_964509745.1 uncultured Legionella sp.
CCGCATCGGTGATCTTCACCATGGCGGCCTGGCCGCCGGGGTTCGCTACCGTCACCCGGTACTCGAGGATGTCGCCGGGGCTGCCGAGCGCGGTCCCGCCCCAGGGACCGGCGGGGAGGGTGCGTACTTCCTTCTTGATGGAGAGCTGGGCGCGCCTGAAGAAGCCGGCGGTGCAGGTAAGGTCGGTGGTGTCGGTCCCGTTGGTTGCAGCAAGGGTGTAGCCGACGAACCCGTCGGTGCTTACGCTCGAGGCGCTCGCGGTGATGTCGATCTTCACCAGCACCAGCTCGCCTACCGGCACTCCCAGTGTGGGCTCCGTGGCTGCCTGGTCGAACGCCGGGATGTCGTTGCCACCGCCGAAGGGGACTGCCACGCCGTTCAGGACGATGCTGTGATTGCCGTAGGCCTGAAGCTGCAGGCGTCCTTGCGTCTCAGGCGTCTTGTCGGCGATGAGTCCGGAGGTGTACCCCGTGACGCCGTCCGCATTGGGGTGGGTCGCGGCGCTTCCCGGGTTCACGTTGAGTACCTTGTAGGCCTTCTTGACCTTGGAGCCGACAGGGCCTATCTCCACCAGCACGATGTCGTCTTGCGCAAAGCCCGCGAGCGCCCCGCCCGGGAAGAGGAGGGTGTCGGTGCCGTCGATCCCGACGGGAATCGCGCTTCCGAGCACCCTGGCCTGGGCGCCTGCCTGAACCACGGTGCCGTCGAAGGAGAGGGTCGAGAATTCGCGCACGATGTCGCTTGCGTTCAGCGTCGTCGAGGGGGTGTTCGCCCCGATGATGAGGTCATAGCTGTCGCTGCCGTTGGCCGTCGCGCTCAGCGCGTAGATGGCCGAAACGGTCCCGCCCGAGACGGTGTCGAGATTTCCCAGGCAGCCCAGGCCTGCTACGGCGCCGCCCGAGGGGGCGGTGGAAGCGTTCAGTGCCGACTTGACCAGGTTTACGGTGACGGAGGTGGATGCTGCTGCATGGAAGGTGTTATTCCCGCTGGCGTCGCTGTACTCGACCTCTACTACGTTGATGAGTTTGGCGCCTGCGGTGGTGCTTGCTGCTGCCGTGCCCGGTAGGCCGACGGCTGCCATGGCTGTGACTGCCAGCGCGGCAAAAAGCCTCTGTTTCTGATTCATGACATTCTCCTTTTTTCATTTGACTGCATTTCAATGAAGCAAATTTTGAATCTACATCCTTGGTTCATCTTTTCGGTCTTCAGGCCTTTCAGGCCTCTTTCTTCATAGGCATCTCCTTGATTTATAGTTTATTTTGCAACCGCTACCGATATTGATCCTTGGCTGTTTTTTTATTTCACCTTCACCCTGAAACTGACCGAACCCTTCCCCCCTGCCGGTATCGACGGAACGGTCCAGCGGATATCCGTGTAATCCTCGGGCGTCGCCACCCTCTTTTGAACCCTGCCGTCGCTCCCCTTCAGCTCGTAGGTCAAAAGGGTCGGTTTCCTGAAGCTCTTCCCCTTGTCTATGGAGAAGGTGAGGT
>CAZDYY010000451.1:0-1738 GCA_964509745.1 uncultured Legionella sp.
CTCTGAGAGGGGCCCCCGGTTCCGAGTGCCTGGGACTGCGAGCTGATGGACCTGCTCACGAAGTCGCCAAGCTGGGCGAGCTTCTGGGGGGTGGCATCACCGATCGCCACGTACTGGGTGAACCCACACGCGGTCTTCACCGAAGCGAGCTTCTGGTCCAGAGCCCCCTGAGCGTTCAGGCCCACGAGGACGGAGACCATGCTTTCCAGCCTCTCGTCCTTGACCCCGGACTCCAAAGCGTCCTTGACCATCTTCGGAGTGGCTGTGGAGTTACCCACGGGGTACTCCTCACCATCCGTGATGACGAACACCGCGGCATTGACGTCGAAGTCCTGCTTCGACAGCTGCTCCCCGTACTGGAGGGCCGACTGGATGGCCGTGTAGCAGCCGTCGTAGAGTGCGGTGCTTCCACCCCCATGTCCGAGACAGCCCGTGTAGTCGGCCTCGGAGCAGTCCGGGAGGGGCTTGAACCCGTGGATCTCGGTCACCTTGTTGTCAAAGGTGACCACTCTGAGCATCATGTTGTCAGCTCGCGGGTTCTTCCGGCAGGCTGCCACGATGGCCTTGAGGGCCTTCTCCATGTCCGGCCGCAGGTGGCTGGTGGAGCCACTGACGTCGAGGACAACCACCCCGAGGGTGTACTCGGACGCTCCGAGCGTGTCGATGGCCGCTCCAGAGAACGAGTAGTGGGTGCCACCGATCATCTGGCTGACGGCGGTGCTGTCTGTGAGTTTGGGCATTGCATCTCTCCTTGATCTTCGGATCAGGTCAGGAAGTTGGTCGTGGTGTCGAGCTTCATCCCCTTGGGGAGCATCTCGGCGACGAAGGCGTCGTAGAGAAACTCGAAGCCCGGGACCGGAGCCGTGGCATCGGTCAGCAGCACCATCTTCTGAACGTAGCGGGGATCCGCGAAATTCTCCACCACCCCACGGAACGTGGTGGCCAGGCAGTGCGTGGAGGCGATGCCACCCCAGGCGATGATGTCCGCCTCCGCTAGTGCGGCGACGGTCTTCGTGCGCACCTGGGTGCTCTCATCGTTCGGATCCGGCACTTCGGCTTCGATGGCCCCGTAGTGCTCCGTGAAGATGTTGCTCCCCTTGGTGAGGAAGTTGACCGTTGCGAACGTGTCCTGCCAGCGCTGGAGGGCCGACATCAGCGTGGGGACGATGCTGCTGCCCTGGGCACCGATCTCGCAGTGAACGGGCCACACCACATGCTTCTGACGCCCACGGGCGTCGAGAGCGGCGAGGTACCCACGGGAACCCTTGCCCGTGACGCCACCGTTGTCGGCCAGGGTCGGGAGGTAGGTCGTGTACTCCACGCCAGTCCCCGCCATCCCCTGGGCGGGGTTGAGAGACTGGATCGTCTTGCCCACGAGTCCCAACAGGGTGAACGGGTCCGGGCGCTTGTTCGTGCCCGCCTCACGCCACCAGATCGGATGGGCCTGGTCCACGACCTGGTGGGCATCCAAGGTGACCGTGATGTCGTCGATCTTGTCACGGAGACGATCCACCATCGCCGCCTGACGCTCCATGGCCTCCCAGGCTCCGGGCACGTACAGCTTGCCGGGCTGGGTCAGCGTCGAGAGCATGGACCCCAGAGCCGTCTGGAGGAAGGGCTCGATGGCCTTCCACTCCTGGCTGGCGAGGTTGAAGAAGTGGCCCAGACCGGGCCAGCAGAAGTCCCACTGGGGGTCAATGATCATCAGGTGCAGCTTCATCGTTGTCTCTTCCTTTGC
>CAZDYY010000452.1:0-682 GCA_964509745.1 uncultured Legionella sp.
ATGAAGCTACAGGCATACAAAGACCAGTGCAGATTACGTGAGTGCAGCAAGGTCCTCGGCACGAGCCACAATAGATCACCAAACAAGATGTTGAACACTGCCCAATGCAAACGTGACACTATGTAGCTTGAGTAAATGCTGAACTTGGAGCGATAAAACTTTGGGTTGGTCTGAGCGACCTTGAGCAGAGTTCCAAACAACCAACAGATCCAGTACAGGCAGAGCTTCCACAGGATCTGTCCTTGCACTGAGTCTAGTGGCACTCTGTTGCTAGTGAGTTTTCCTCGAGTGAAGCGGCTATGTCTGACTGACTTGTCCTGAGTGATAATTTCCCCTGCAGTTGTAGACTTGAGGAATGCATCGAACCGTTTACCCAAGTTGATGTTGAGATAATACACTCGGCCAAGGATCTGTAGCATCTTCGTGAAGCGGAAAAATGTTCCAGTCGGGTCCATAGCGATGACTGCCAACGTGATAGACCCTGCTGCCGGGCTTGAACCTGGGGCCACGCTACTCAACACTTCGCCTGCTGCTTGCTGCTGTTTGAGTACGTTCGCTCTGGAAAGATCTATAGGGTTCTCATAGACGACTGAGGTGTTTGCTGATGACAGGAAATAAGTAGTACCATCCGAGTGAACAAAGCTCATCTCGGGCATAAACAGAGACACTTTATAGATTTGAC
>CAZDYY010000452.1:695-1737 GCA_964509745.1 uncultured Legionella sp.
GCTCCTGCTTCCTTAGTTCCTTTAAAGTCGGCTGTGACGATTTCGCCAGGAGCTTCTTCTTGCAGGAAACTGACTTCGATAGTTGCGTTGGATTGAAAACTCCTGAATGCAGTTAGCAGTACAGGAGGCTCCACTGATTCTCCTGAAGGGATGAACTCGAACAAAAGGTCTTGTGCTGCTGATTTGGTTGGTATCTGCAACACAACCAACGACACGAACGAGTATCTGCACAAACCATCCACAAGAAAATGATGAGAACTCGAGTTGCAGTTCTTGCAAACTGCATAGTCTTCTTCGCAAGAAATACAGTGACTCACTTTGCATCTCAAGATTGAGCTATTTTGTATACTCAACCCTTGTCCTGTTGGGATTCTCGTGACCGCCACACAAAATCCTGTCTCGTTCAAATACCAGTTGTTCACGAAGTCGCAACGTTTGCATTCTTGATAATTGTCAGTACAGTTGGTACAGTGCGGACTCGTACAATTTCGGACAGATTTGCCGAGGAAGTCAACTCCTTCGTACTCAAGGAAAGAAGTTTTGTTTTTGCAGCCATTTTGGAAGCGGTAGTAAGAGTTGGACTCATCACAGACGAGACACAGTGTGTAGTTGGGCTTACAGTTGAGACAGGCAACATCGAGACAGGGTTTGACTGAGTCGTCTGCAAGATCGATACCTTGCAAAGAGGTGAAGCTGCTGTAGTGGATACAAGTCGTTCCGTCTAGGTAGTAGCCAGTAGATACATCACACTTCTGACACACTGTGGCACTGGTACACTCCAAGCAGATCGGGTTGCAAGGGTAGCAATCAAGTCCATTTGTGTCTACGTACAGACCATCTCCGCAGAGAGTGCACGTCTTGTTCGAACTTGAGAGGTATGTTGTGTTCGAGCAGTTTGTACAGACGAATGGATCCAAACATTTGGTGCAGTTTTCCTTACAAGGGTAACAAACAGAATTCTGCAGGTAGAAATAATCCTTGCAATCGGTGCAGTTCGTAGCAACTCCAACACAAGTTCGGCAGTTTGAGTCACAGATTTCTG
>CAZDYY010000453.1:0-1736 GCA_964509745.1 uncultured Legionella sp.
AAGGCAGGCGTTACCGCAGGCTCGGGCGCCTGCACTGGCTTGCCGAGCTTCAACAACTGCCCCGACATCATCAGCAACAGCACTGTCGGAATCAATACGGGCAAACCGATACTCAAGGGCAAAAACGCCAGAATGGCAAAGGTTGATACCGGCAACATGGCTTCGGTCATGACCTGGTGGACAATTTCCTTGTTATGGTATGCAATCATTTCCTGCTGATGCACCACATCCTGTTTCAGATGCAGAATATCCCGCTGTAACCGATTTCGTTCCCTAACATCCTGTGTGTCACTCAACTGAGCCTCCCATGTACCCAGCTTTTTTTGATCTTCTCTGAGAATTTCCTGCAATTTTTCAACATCGGCATGCGCCGCCAGAGCATGGGAGCCAATGGTCAGCAACACAGCCATTGCAGATCCCAACACACCCAGAATTAACACCGTTGCCGGAAGTATGGCGGCCGGGGGGAAAAAAAAGCAACACAACAGGCTGAACGCTGTAAACAAACCCACCGCATACCAGATATCATATTCCCATTTTTTTTGCGCAAATCGCCAGTCGCGTTTTATCGTTTCAAAATCCTCTTCCAGCTTCTGCAGCTCCAGCGTCAAAATGACTTTTGCATCACCGGATGCCTGCGCTATCCTGTCTTTCAGGATCTGTATATCAGCACTATATTGACTTTCTGCCTTTTTATAATCGGCCTGCTTTTCACCATATCCCCAGGCCGTCAACGACAAATCAAACACCAGCAACACAGCCGTCAGGGCATTGCCGATATACCCGGGCATACCACTTCCGACCAGCCAGAAAAAACAGGCCAGATTGGCTGCAGACCAGTATAAATCATTTAATATCTTGAACTTGCGGATATCCCATTGCGTTTTAAAACGATCCCCGATATCCGGATCAGTATCTTTTACAGGTTCTTTATTCCATGGATCCATCCAGCTGCCCTTGAGAGCACCCCGGGTCAGCAATGTCAGCTCTATGCCAAGACGGGTATAATAAAGCACCCAGCTGATATAGCCGGTCACCGGCGATATCAGCCTCAAACTGCGTCTTGCATCATCAGGCCGCCCCATCCCGTCGGGCAGCGAATTCACCACCCCTCCGGTAAAAATTGCATCCCATAACCAGCTCAGACGAAAATAATTAGCGATATTCAGGGTCTTTTCAGCGGATTCCAGACCTTCTGTAGTGGCCATGTCCACCATGGTATTTGCGATCAGCGGCCCAAAGGCCGTCAGTCCCAGCCAGGCAACCAGCTTTTGTGACGCATCAATCTCCTCCTGCAGCAGGGTTTCGGATGAGGGCTTTATGCGTGATTTGTGCAGGTCATCCAGCAAACGGGTACATTGCTCCAGTTGACTGAAGTAATTCCTTGCTGTTGAAAGAGACTCCCCTTCATACACATGCAGTTGCAGTTGCGCCGAGAGGTTATACACCATGTGTTGCAATTGCTGTTCTCTGGCAATACGTTCTGTTTCGGTTATCGCCTTGAAATCCAGCCGTTCAATTTCCCTCAACCGGGCACTGGCAAATTCCACAGAACGCTTCAGCTCCTTGCGTACGGCAAAGAGATTTTTCATATTAAAACTAAAATCAGCACCAGTCCGGAATTGTTCAACATAACCGTTTATACCAATAATTTGATCAGCGGGGACTTTGTCATTTGAATCCAGGATATCCTGGTGACTGCTATACGATGTGCTATGAAAAAATCGCTTGACCAT
>CAZDYY010000454.1:0-1729 GCA_964509745.1 uncultured Legionella sp.
GCCCCCAGTGCCGCACCATGGGCTTTTTCACTTCCGGCAACAGCAGAACCATAACCAATGATGGTTGTGCAGATAATCAGTGTAGGTTTGTTTGTTTCCTTGCGGGCAGCAATGATGGCTTGCTTAATGGCGGATTCATCGTGGCCGTCGATTTGATCGATCACATGCCAGTGATACGCTCTGAAGCGCTCGGCAGTATTGTCGGTAAACCAGGTATCGACTTCCCCGTCAATGGAAATGCCGTTGTCATCATAAAATACAATCAGTTTGCCAAGGCCCAGCGTTCCTGCCAGTGAGCAGGCTTCGTGAGAAATGCCTTCCATTAAGCAGCCATCGCCGACAAAAGCATAGGTATAATGATCAACCAGTGCTGTTTCATGATCATTAAAATGCGCGGCCAGGGTTTTTTCCGCTATGGCCATACCCACTGCATTTGCCAGTCCCTGGCCGAGCGGGCCTGTTGTTGTTTCAACGCCGGGGGTGTCGGTGCACTCGGGATGGCCTGGTGTTTTTGAATGCAGTTGACGAAAATTTTTCAGCTCGTCTATTGGCAGTTTGTAACCGGTTAAATGCAACAGGGAATACAGGAGCATGGATCCATGTCCATTCGACAACACAAACCGGTCGCGATTAAACCATTTTGGGTTTTTCGGATTATGTTTCATGAATTTTTGCCATAAGACTGTGGCAATGTCAGCCATGCCAAGCGGCATGCCGGGATGACCTGATTGAGCTGCCTCGACGGCGTCTACGCTCAGGAAGCGAATAGCGT
The DNA here is from genome assembly GCA_964509745.1 of uncultured Legionella sp. Classification (GTDB taxonomy): domain Bacteria; phylum Pseudomonadota; class Gammaproteobacteria; order Legionellales; family Legionellaceae; genus DDPF01. The sequence continues at coordinate 773 of CAZDYY010000454.1, forward strand.
TTGCCAGCGTTTTGCAAGAACTCATGAAATGTCCAGGATGAATAACGAGGGGCATATTGTCGCTCAGAAGCGGTTCCCGGGCAATATCCTTTGTTTTCTTATCAGGAGCAGCGCGCCCAGGTGGGGAGTTAATCAAACTGTTTAATTGCATACAAATTTACTTTTTGTTCATTAAATGTTACAATCGTACTTCATCTTATATCCCGGACTGAACAATTATGCCATCAGGGAGACCGGTTACGCCATTCAGGCGTCTGCAAAGTTTTGAGAGTTTTGAGAATAATGCGGTTTTTGAATCCGAGACATTTGAGTCCCTGACTGATCAATTGGCTAATGAGTCCAAAAAAGACGAGATTCAGAATGCCTTCAAGTTGATGGTGGAGCAAGAGTCGTCGCTGGTGCTTGAGTATGTTGCGATGCGCAATACACTGTTAAAAGTCATGCAGCGATATGAGTTTGGTCTGACATCAGATGCCCCTCTGAAACCGGATGTATTGTATTTTCGGCTGCTTGAGGATGGCAGTCTTGAATACACGATAAAACGTAATGATCTTGATGGTGAGATAAAAACAAATACCCTCACTGTCGAAAAACTCACAGAAGCAGGCATTTTACCCCGGAAAACCCCGTTTACGAAAAAAAAACTGATCGAGCAGTTAAAGCCGGAAATTTTGCATATTCTGGAAATAACATCAGAACGGGGTGATACACTGCCGGTTGACAGAAGAAAAGTGCTGGATTTTGTGGTCGAGTTGCAAAAACTGGCGGATCTGACGCTCAATAAATATAAACTTTATATCAATGAATGGCCAAATTTAACAGAAAAACGCCTTGAGAGTCATGCAGGATTATATGAATCTTCGCGTAAATCAATCCGCAAGGTTGATGAGCCGCGAACCTGGTGGGAGTGGCTGGTAAGCTGGAAGGAGTGGTTCAAGGCTGAATTGACGACAGAGC
>CAZDYY010000455.1:0-1727 GCA_964509745.1 uncultured Legionella sp.
CGCATGCCCGTTTCCTTTAACAAACGACGCATGGCGGGTCGATGATAGGCCGGTAATTCCATAATCAGCGGCGACGCCTGACCACGCAACACGGTTTTACGCAATAAAAACCCGGTTAATACAGCCATCAAAATACCAATGAGATACAACGAAAACACCACGTTTTGGCCACCAGTTGGGAAAAATGCCGAAACAAAGACAGCATAAATAGCCAGTCGCGCGCTGCAAGACATAAACGGACTCATCAGAACGGTTAATAACCGATCCCGTTCCGAATCCAGCGTGCGTGCAGCCATAATGGCTGGCACATTGCAACCAAAGCCAACAATCATCGGTACAAAGGACTTGCCCGGCAACCCCAGCATACGCATGGCCTTGTCTACTACGAAAGCCGCACGAGCCATATAACCGGAAGCCTCCAGCAAAGACAAAAAGAAATACATTGAAGCCATCACCGGGATAAAGGTCAATGTTGTGTTGATCCCCTGCCCTATCCCGTTGGCACACAAGGCAATCAGCCAGTCTGGTGCATGCATTTGCTGTAATACCCAGGCCGCCCCTTTCACAAATATTGCGTCTGTTGTGATATTAAAAAAATCCTGGAAAGCACCGCCAACATTGATCGCCAGAAAAAACATGGCATACATCATGCCGAAAAATATGGGCAAGGCCCAGACACGATGCAGGACGATTCGATCCAGTCTGGCAGTGAAATGCTCACTGGCGTCGGAGCGCTTTTTCTGTACGCCGGCAACTATATTATGAACCGCATCATAGCGAGCATTCGCCATCAAAATATCGAATTCATCGCCATCCATCTTTTGATGTTCAAAGAGTGTATCGCCTTCAAGAATACGCCGGGCGATATAGGGTACAAGAGCTGGATTTTGCCCGTTTGAAACAAGTTGTTGTTCAAGAATGGCTAAAGCATGCTGGACAGACGCGGGCCATGACAACGCCAGGGCATCCTGAGAATTACTCAGAAGATCGCCATTCAACGACCCGATAACCCGCTTCAGTTCATCAACCCCGACATCACGATGCGCTTGCAACATCAGCACAGGACATTGCAACCGTTTGGACAAGGCCTGTGAGTCAATCCTGATCCCGCGCTGATCTGCGATGTCTGCCATATTAACAACAAGAATCAACGGCTTGCCAAGCTCCAGCAATTGACTGGTCAAATACAAATGCCGCTCAAGATGACACGCATCAACCACATTCACGATCACATCCGCATCACCTGCAGCCACAGCCATGGCTGTGATACGTGCATCCTGACTTGCGCCCTCTTCCAGCATGACCAGCGAATAAACTCCCGGCAAATCGGTTACGTGCACGGTGTGATTATCAACCGTAAACTCACCGGTTTTTTTCTCAACGGTCACTCCTGACCAGTTACCCACTCGCTGATTATCCCCGGTCAATGCATTAAACAGTGTTGTTTTACCACAATTAGGATTGCCAACCAGCATGATATGGGTCATATACGCTCCCACTGCAAATGACAGGCTTCTTCCTTGCGCAGGGTCAATGATGTGCCTCGCACGTCAATTTGAACGGGACAACCGAGCGGGGCAATACGTACAACACGAATCTCGGTGCCACATGTCAGGCCCAGCGACAACAACCCGCGACGATAAACGACATCCGTTTGGCCAAATCCAGTCAAACGCGCCCGGTCACCTTGTGCAAGTTCAGCAATTGTTACCATCAGGGAAATCCCT
>CAZDYY010000456.1:0-1720 GCA_964509745.1 uncultured Legionella sp.
GCGAAACAGCGAAAGGTATTGGGTGGGGGTATGCAAAGAAACTGAGAGACAGTGGTGTTCATGTTGATATTGATCAATACCCCTCTGGAGAGTCTGTTCAATCCATTGCAGCGAGCATGCCTGAATTACCTAAACCAATGGCAACATCTGAACCACCCATGACTGTCGATATTTCACAGGCAAGGGAGCTGCTGCAGGTAACGCAATACACGCCAGTTGAAAATGCATCCCAATGCCCCGCCACATTAGCCGATAACTCCATGTATGTCTGGAAGGACAACGAGCAATGGCATTTTCAAGCAGGCTTTTTGGGCGAAATAAAATTCGGCGTATTTGATGGTGTTCTCGATAAAGACGTTATCAACGCATTGAATCAATCCAAATTCAACGTCACACAATCCCTGCAAGGCATGGCATCGAAGAACATGAGCCGACCCTTGTTAAAACTGACTCCAGCGCAACAAGCAAACGTTATTTCAGTTAGCCAGTTTGATTGGCCATTATCATCTAATTTTACGGCTGACGAACAAATCTTGGCCTGTCGTTCCATTGTGCAGGGCGAAGTGCTTGAAAACGACATCACATTAATGTCAAACAGCAATGCATTTCGGGCTTATTTGTGGCCCTCCACAATTAACGACCTGTTCCAACGCAATTTTTACAAAGATGGAAACCCGGACGCCACTATCGCCGACGTCATCGTTTTTATCAATTACCTGCTGGTGGCTGCCGCCAGAAAACTCGGCGATACCAATCCGCCACCTATTAAACAACCTCCGGCTTCAAGTTATGTTCAATGTGGGAAGCTTCCGGGGGCTAACCAATCCATGTCGCTGATTTATCAGGGCCTTACAGAGCGTGACAGTGAGCTGTTCCAGCTTATATTGTCCTATGAAATGACTGGTCTTGGGGAAATGTCTGCAGAACAACAGGACAGGCTTAACAACCAGCTTGCAGGCCTTATTAATCCACGGGCAAACCAGGAGTACATGGATATCGCCAGCAATCTGATAGCCGCCATATCAGCACAACAAAATATTTCGCAAGAAACCGCCAATAATAAATTGAAAGCCATCTGTCATAAAATTCGTGAACAAATCAAGATTGCAAGTCTGCTACCTGGTGGCTATACACAGGAATGGTCTGTATTGTTAGAGCAGATGAAAAATCGCAGGGATTTGAATTTTACCGCAATTGAGCTGCTTAAAATTTTAAAACATGCAGGGTTACTGTCTGATACGAATGGCCTGGTCAATTTTAAGGCCGTGATCACAAGTCACAACCCATCGGGTGTTACATATATTCTTGACTCACTTTTAAATACCGGCTTGTTATCCGGGACTAATGCCCAGATCAATTTTGTTGCCCTAGTAAAATGCACGTCACTTGATATTTTTTATGCTCTTGAATTCATGAAAAAAAAGGATCTGTTGTACCATGAAAATGCACAATCCAATTTTGATGCAGTGGTAAACAGCAAGGCGCCATCAGATACTGCCTACGCCCTCTTGAACGAGCTATATGCAATAAGAAATGTTTGGCAAATCATAGAAAAATCAGGCCTGAAATCTGCCAATAGCGAGCAGCATAAAGCCAATCGTGATGCCATAAGTAAAATCGACTTGCCAGAAGCCGTCTCCAACGCATTGACTATTCTATACAACGCCGGCCTGCTGTCGGGAATGGACGCTCAGGTAAATTTTGATGCCGTGATAAACAG
>CAZDYY010000457.1:0-1714 GCA_964509745.1 uncultured Legionella sp.
CCCGGCTTGAATGCTTTGCCGTCGGGCATGTTCTCGGCTGTGGGGATGATCCCGATCAGGTTCAGCGGCAGTTTCATCAGCGCCGCCGCCTCCATGGTCCCCAGCACCGCGGCGCTTCCCGCCATGTCCGTCTTCATCTCCTCCATGCCGGGCCCGGGCTTTATGGAGATCCCCCCGGAGTCGAAGGTGATCCCCTTGCCGACCAGGACCACCGGCCGCCCCTTGGCGCCGCTGCCATGGTACTGGAGCACGATCAGGCGCGGGGGTTCCTCGGCCCCCTTGCCCACCCCTACAAGCGCGTTCATCCCCAACTGCTCCAGTTCGTCGCGCTCGTACACCCGGCAGTCGAACCCGTTGCGCCCGGCCATCTCCCATGCCGTCTGGGCCAGGTATCCCGGGGTGACCACGTTCCCCGGGTGAGAGACCAGGTCGCGGGCCAGCCGGACTCCCTCCCAGAGGTGCCGGCAATGCTCGACGCGCGCGCGCTCCTTCTCGAGATCCGCATCTGCTGCAAGGAGCAGGGTCATCGCCTCGAAGGCAAAGCGTTGATCCTTGTCCTTGGTCTTGTAAAGGTCGAAGCTGTAGCTTCCCAGGAGGGTTCCCACGGCAACAGCCTCAAGCGCCTTCGGGAGGGTGGAGCTTAGGTGCAGCGCAGTTGCGAAGGAGGAAACGCGCGCGGAGCTGAGCGCCTTTGCCGCGTTGCCGGCCGCCTGGCGCAGACACTCGCAGGTGAGATCGGCACGTTTGCCAAGGCCAACCAGGAGGAGCCGCTCGGCGGGGAGCTTGCCCAGGGTGTGCAGGAGGCGGGAGGTCGAGCGCTTGCCGGTAAACTCGCGGCTGTCGGCCAGGCGCGCCAGGCACCCCTGGAGCGCGGCGTCGCACCCCTGGAATAAGGCACCCCTTTCGTCCTCGAAGCAACCGATGATCAGGGCAGGTGTGGCGTGTTCGAGGGGGTTGCTGCTGCAGATGTCGATCTTCATGGACGTTACCTCTTAAAGGAAATAGTTCCTGGCACAGGGTGGCCAGCGAAAGCTCAGGCGGCATTATAGCGTCGCCCCCGGGATTTGTGCAACATTGCAGATGCCCTCCGTACGGAATTCTGCCGTCAATTCAACCCCCTCGCACCGCCAGGGGATGCCTGGATGGAGGCGTACCCCCGGCCCGATCCGGACCTCCAAGTGGTCCAGGCATTTCCTTGCAACTTGTGTTGGGAAAGGTTAAACTCCGCCATCTGAAAATGACCAATGTGCATATGTAGAGGTTCGTATGAGCAAAGCCGCCACCAAGCCCGGAACCGGCTCCGTTTCTTCGCCATGTTTATCCAGCGCCGCCCGTAACGCCCTGCAGCTGCTGCTTCTGTCGTTGATCGCCATCGCAGCCTACAGCAACTCCTTTCATACCCCCTTCGTCTTCGACGACATCTCCTCCATTGTGGATAACGGGGTGATCAAGGACCTGTCGCGCTTCTTCTCGGAGGGGCGTGCCTTCAACCCGCGCCGCGTCGTCGGGTACTTCACCTTTGCCCTCAACTACAGGATGGGGGGGCTGGAGACCTTCGGCTACCACGTCGTCAACCTGGGGATCCATATCCTTTCCGGGTGGGCCGTCTACTTCCTTGTGACGCTCACCCTCAGGACCCCGTTTTTCAGCGGGGAGGGGCGCCGGGAGAAGCTCGCGCTGCTGCCGTTGTTCGTGGCGCTTCTCTTCATCGCCC
>CAZDYY010000458.1:0-1699 GCA_964509745.1 uncultured Legionella sp.
CGATGGGTGTGGGCGCATCAGGTGCGGGTGGTGCATCTGCAATAAAAGCCGCCTTTCAGGCAGCCCAGCAAGGCATGGCATCTGGTGGCGGAAGTGGTGGTGGTTCAGGTGGTGGCGGTTCTGGCGGACTGGCTTCTGCCATGGGAAGTGCGGGTCGTTTTGCATCTGACATGGGTTCTAGTTTAGCCAAAGGTGCAGGACAGGCGTTCAAGGACAAGATGGATTCAGTCAAGAGTGCTGCGAGTGAGAAAGTAGCCGGAACCGTTGGTGGGAAAATAGCCGATGCCATTAAAAACATGAGTAGTGAAGGCTCTACCAGTGACAGCACACCACAAAATGCCAGCAATGAGAGTGCTGTGGATTTCGATGGTGACAGTCTGGGTGCTGGAAAAGGGGCTGACATGAATGATGAAGTGGCGAATTTCATGAACAAGCCTGCATCCAACGATACAGGAGCTGAATAATCATGGCTTTTATCGATGTAGTCCAAGTCCCACCAGAACGTGTCGTGTGTTCCATCATGGCGGCTGCCAAATATGAAGTGCCCGCGAACATTGTGCTGGCGGTTGCTGAAAAAGAGGCCGGCAAGCCAGGTCAGTGGGTCAAGAATAGCAATGGCACGTTTGATGTGGGATCGATGCAATTCAATACACGCTATCTGGGCGATCTGAAAAAATACGGCATTAGCGCGGATGATGTATCACAAGATGGCTGTTATGCGTTTGACTTGGCCGCCTGGCGCTTGCGAGGTCATTTGCAACACGACAAAGACGACGTGTGGACGAGGGCTGCTAATTATCATTCGCGAACACCTAAATACAATCGGATTTATCGCGCTGACTTGATCAAAAAGGCAGTCAAGTGGGGGCAATGGCTGGATGCACGTTTTGCAACCTATGCGGTGACGGCGCCGCTTGCGGCACCTTTGAAACCGGTTCTGGTGAGACAGGCGGTCATTCAACCTGCTGTTCATCATATCAAGCTCGAATCACCACGATACAACACCCAAGCCGCTGATGCACTAGCGGCCGTTTTTGCGCCAAACCAGATGCGAGGCATGCCATGATAAAAAATAGTAAATCCATCGGACCGCAAGCCCGTCGATATCGTCCCAAAAAGAGTCCATTGGTGCCGCTTTTGGCGATTGGGTCCATTGTTTGTGGACTTCAAGCTGCAACGCAATACATGGCTCACGTGTTTCATCACGCACCGGTCTTGGGCGCCTCACTCCAGGGTTTGTATCTGCCCTGGTCAATCCTGGTCTGGTGGCAACATTGGTATGTAAAGTTCCCGACCTATTTTACGACGGCAGGCAGCATTGGCACGATGGTGACGGCAGCTGGCTTGATTGGATGTGCCGTGGTCAAGATGATTTCCGCTCATTCATCTAAAGCGAGCCAGTACTTGCATGGTTCCGCTAGGTGGGCAGACAAAGAAGATTTGCTGCAAACAGGTTTGTTGGGCAGTGATCAGGGCGTGTATGTTGGAGCATGGCTTGATAAAGACGGGCAAATTCATTATTTACGCCATAACGGGCCGGAACATATATTGACCTATGCGCCAACGCGTTCCGGCAAAGGGGTGGGGCTGGTGTTGCCTACCTTGTTGTCCTGGCCGCATTCTGCTGTGATCACCGATTTAAAAGGCGAGCTGTGGGCGATGACCGCGGGCTGGAGAAAGCAGCATGCCAAAAACAAGG
>CAZDYY010000459.1:0-1697 GCA_964509745.1 uncultured Legionella sp.
GTGGATTAGCCGGCAAATCAAACATATCGCCGACATACACTGCCCGGGGCGCATTGTCTCCACACTGGAAGGTGGATATGCGCTCGGCGTGCTGGGGCAGTGTGTTGTCGCCCATCTACAGGGGCTGACCGGGAATTAAACCAGATCCAGCGATACTGTTTTAATTGTGGGATCGTTTTCGTCAGGATTGATCACAAATCCAAGATTCCTGGCCAGGGTCAGCATGTCCTGGTTATCAAATAAAATAGTACCTTCCATGACTTTCAGATTTTTCGTTCTGGCAGCATTGATCAGGCATGTCATCAGATGATGGCCGACACCTTTGTTTTGCCAGCTGTCGGTTACAACGAGGCCAAATTCACATGAATCCAGATCAGGATTGATGACATACCTTGCAATGCCAATGATCGAATCGTTGATGATGGCAAGCATGGCCATTTCCCGGTCATAATCAATCTGGGTTGTGCGTTCCAGCATTTCGGGTGTTAATTCACGTATCGCCCCCATAAAGCGAAAATGCTTGGTTTGTGCCGATAAATGCCGCACAAAATGTTGCTCGGCTTTTGCATCCTCGGGGCGTATGGGTCGAATAAGCACAGATGTGCCATCAATGAGCTGCCAGGTCGAGATCAAATAATTTGGCCATGGTTGTATGGCCATGTGGCTATAGGGTATGGAATATCGGTCAAAATTAATGACGATGCGTGCATCCACTGCAATGACTCCCTTGTCGTTGACAATCAGCGGGTTAATATCCATTTCCTGAATCCGGGGCAGTTCACACACCATTTCAGATACCCGTAGCAATAAATCTTCAATCGCCTCAAGATCAGCCGCTGGTTTGTTGCGAAATTCACCAAGCATTCGTGCAATGTGAGTTCTGGAGATTAAACTTTTAGCCAGATAAGGGTTTAGAGGTGGCAGGGCCAGTGCTCTGTCCTGCATGATTTCAACCAGGCTGCCGCCAGCCCCGAAATTAATGACAGGACCAAAGACCGGATCTTTCAATACGCCGATCATGAGCTCGCGATCGTTCGGGGTTTTATACATTTTTTCAATGGTGACCCCCAACAGTTTGGCGTCAGGCTGTTTCTTTGCGGCAGTTTCCATGATTTGGGTAAAGACCTTGCGTACGGCATCTGCGCTGGTAATGTTAAGTTGCACTCCGCCTACATCCTGTTTGTGTGTGATATCTGGTGAATTGATTTTCATCACAACGGGGAACCCGATTGATTCAGCAGCGACCAGGGCTTCCGATGCGGTTTTTGCAACCATGGCCTGGGTAACCGGTATCCCGAATGCATTCAAAATGGCTTTGGATTCAATGGTGGTGAGTACCTTCCGGTGCTCGGCGACCACCGTATCCAGAATCAGTCTGGCGCCTGTAACATCGGAAGGCCCCGGGTATTCAACCGGTTCAGGAACCTGTAGCAACAGTTCTTGATTATGATGGTAATCTCTCAGGTATGAAAACGCTTCAACGGCGGTTTCCGGGGTGTTAAAGCAGGGAATTTTATGGCGCGCAAACAGCTCCATTGACGATTTAACCAGTTTTTGTCCCATCCAGCAGACCAGAATCGGCTTTTCAGTTTGTTTGCTTGCTTCGATTACCAGTCTGGCGACTTTCAGCGGCTGACTGATGGCAACGGGTGTCAGAATCACCAGCAAGGCATCGCAGCGCTCATCATCCAGACAGG
>CAZDYY010000460.1:0-1697 GCA_964509745.1 uncultured Legionella sp.
AAGGATCTCCCTGGCCAGCCTTTCCAGGTTGTCTCTTTCGTTGTAGGTGGGGATGACCACGATCGGTTTGATGGGTTTCAAGAGAGGCTCACTTTCCGTTTTACGTTTGTGCGGCTGGAAACGGCAAAAAAAGGGCCCGATCGGGGCGCAGAGCGCCCGGAAGGGACTCGGCAGAGGATAAACGATTTGCCTTGGCCAAGTCAAGACAAAGGGCGCCCTCCCCTTCAAGGGGGTGGACCGGGGGGGAGGGCGCCGCTCGAAGGGGAGTGAGGCGGGAAAAGCGCGGGAGGGTGCCGATCTCAAATGAAAAAAGGAAAGGGCGCGCTTGGCGACCTTTCCTTTTTATGGCGGGGTTGACGGGGCTCGAACCCGCGACTTCCAGCGTGACAGGCTGGCACTCTAACCGACTGAGCTACAACCCCGCATCTGCAACTGATTCCCGGAAACCCGGAACTACTCGTTTACCAAAGCCTTCAGGGTGTTGCCCGGCTTGAACTTCGGTGCGACCGAAGCTGCGATCTCGATCTTCTTCCCCGTCTGCGGGTTCTGACCGGTACGTGCCGCGCGCTGGGCTACGCTGAAGGTGCCGAACCCTACCAGGGTGACCTTGTCGCCACTGGAGAGGCAGTCGGTCAGCGCATCGAGAATTCCGGTGAGGGACTTCTCAGCATCAACCTTCGTCAATTGTGCTTCTTCTGCTATAGCGCTTACCAGCTCTGCCTTATTCATCCGCTTCCTCCTGGTCTGCATCGCAAAGTGAAGACATCTTATACCAGAGCCCTGTCGCGACTGTCAACCTTTTTTCTACCCTTTTTTTCTAGTGCGGGACGACGCTGTTTTCGGTCCCGGCTTGTGCCGCATCCGCATACAGCGCCGCGGCAGGAAGCCCCACGGCAGCAAGGAGCGCGTACCCCAGCACCTCGTCCATGTGTGCTACCGCATGGATGGTGAGACCGCTCAGGATCTCCTTGGGGACCTCGGCCAGGTCCTTCTCGTTCTCCTTCGGGATCAGCACGATGCGGATCCCCCCGCGTCCGGCGGCCAGAAGCTTCTCCTTTAGCCCCCCGATCGGGAGCACGGTGCCGCGCAGGGTCACCTCGCCGGTCATGGCGATGTCCCGCCTGACGGGCCTCCTGGTGAGCGCAGAGGTGAGCGCGCAGGCCATGGCGATCCCGGCGGAGGGACCGTCCTTTGGAATGGCACCTTCCGGGACATGGATGTGGATGTCGAGATGCTGGTAGAAATCCTTGGCAAAGCCAAGGAGCTCGCCACGGGAGCGGACGTAGGTCATGGCGGCCTGCGCCGACTCCTGCATCACCCCACCGAGCTTCCCGGTGACGGTCAGCTTCCCCTTGCCCGGAAGCGATACCACCTCTATGTTGAGCAGTTCCCCCCCGACCTCGGTCCAGGCAAGACCGGTGACGAGGCCGACCGCGTCCTCCTGCCCCACCTCCCCGTACTTGAAGCGGGGAGGCCCCAGGTAGCCGGCCAGCTGCTTTGGCTGCACGGTGCGGCGCAGCCTTCCCCCCTCGGCGAGGGCGAAGGTGATCTTGCGGCAGACCGAGCCGATCTCCCGCTCCAGGTTCCTGACCCCGGCTTCCCTGGTGTAGTGCCGGATCAGTTCCATCACCGCGGCATCGGTGAAACTCACCCCCCTCCCGGCCAGGCCGTTGCTCCCGGACTGTTTGGGGATCAGG
>CAZDYY010000461.1:0-1694 GCA_964509745.1 uncultured Legionella sp.
GTATCACGGAAAAGTACATTGGGTGCTGTATTAAATACTGATGTCACAGAGCGGATGCCAGGTGGACTGGCTGCCGCTGTTTATGCCGCACTTTGCGGGGTGGCCATCATCAGAACCCACGATATACGTGAAACGAAACAATCTTTAAAGATGCTCGATGCAATTGTTAATGCGAATCAGGAGGAGTTGTTGAATGACTCAACGCAAATATTTCGGAACTGACGGGATCCGTGGACAGGTGGGTTCGTCCAATATCAATCCCGAATTTATGTTAAAACTGGGCTGGGCGCTTGGCCGTGTGCTTGCTGATGGACACCGGAAAAAAGTGGTGATTGGCAAGGATACCCGTATATCCGGTTATATGCTGGAATCAGCGCTGGAAGCAGGATTGTCGGCAGCGGGCGTTGACGTTCGATTGCTGGGGCCTATGCCAACGCCTGCAGTGGCCTATCTTACCCAAACGTTGCGTGCCACGGCGGGTATTGTCATCAGCGCATCACACAACCCGTTTGAGGATAATGGCGTTAAATTCTTTTCTGCAGATGGCAGCAAATTGCCCGACAGTGTCGAACTGGCCATTGAAGCAGAACTTGAAAAGAAACTGGACATTGTGTCATCAGCACATCTGGGTAAAGCCCTGCGAGTCAATGATGCGCCCGGTCGTTATATCGAATTTTGCAAGTCCACCATTCCATCGATGACTCGACTGACGGGTCTGAAAATTGTGGTGGATTGTGCGAATGGCGCGACCTATCACATTGCACCCAATGTATTTATGGAGCTGGGTGCAGAAGTAATTGCTATCAGTGACAAACCGGACGGATTTAATATCAACCAGCAATGTGGATCCACCAATACCGACATTCTGCGCAAAAAAGTAATGCAGACTGGTGCTGATATAGGGGTAGCACTGGATGGTGACGGGGATCGTCTGATCATGATTGATGCGGCAGGCAACCTGGTCGACGGTGATCAAATCATTTATATTATTGCGAAAGACCGGCATCAGCGCGGAGTGTTGCATGGCGGGGTGGTTGGTACGCTGATGAGCAATTATGGCCTGGAAAAGGCTGTGACGGACATGGGTGTGCCGTTTCAGCGTACGCAGGTTGGGGATCGCTATATTCTTGAAGCACTGAAAGAAAATGACTGGAAAATAGGCGGAGAATCCTCGGGCCATATCGTTTGTCTGGATAAAACAACGACTGGCGATGGAATCGTGGCGGCACTACAGGTGCTGGCGATTATGGTTAAACAGGAAAAAACCTTGCAGGCGTTATGCGAAGGGGTCGTGCTATTGCCTCAATCGCTGGTTAATTTAAAAACAGAGAACGCGAAAATGCTGGCCAAAAATCCGCGCGTTCTGGATGCAGTGAATGCACTGGATCAAAAGCTGAAAGGGGCTGGTCGTGTTTTGCTGCGTCCATCAGGTACGGAACCTGTGCTGCGCGTCATGGTCGAAGGGCTGGACAGCCAGCAAGTGCTTCGTCAGGCACAGGCCCTGAGCGAAGAGATTAGCTGCATTGACGAGCAGATGAAGGTTTAAATAGAGTAACGGTTTTGCGTCTTGTCCGGTCGCCATGCTTTCTGTGTGGCGCCGCCAGACGGCGGGCATTTGCGACAAAAATACAAGAAAAAGCACAAAACAACTCGTGTCTGGCATTTCCCTTTGGTAGAATACTACACTCGATTAC
>CAZDYY010000462.1:0-1683 GCA_964509745.1 uncultured Legionella sp.
ACAAATATGGCAACAGCTTGAAAGCCAGGAACACCTGAAAACCCTTGCAGAAAATGAACTGAATCACCTCATCAGCACAACCATTAGCAAAACTATCACCCCGTTTACCCATCACAGACAGGCTTCTTTTTCACCATTGATACAGGACATTGAAGCATCACGCCTGCATCGTCTGGTCAAAGCCTGTCTTGACTGGGATAAACAACGCCCGCCATTCGTGATTGATGCTCTGGAAAAAACATACTCCATCAATCTGGCAGGGATGGATTTTCGTGTTCGCATCGACCGAATGGACCGGCTGGCGTCAGATGAAAAATGGGTAATTGATTATAAAAACAGTATCCCCGCAGCAAAACCATGGAATGAAGATCGTCCTGAAGCGCCACAACTATTATTGTATGCACTGCTGGATGAAGCCATTAATACGCTGCTGTTCATTCAACTAAAAGCCGGACGCCTGACATTGAACGGGTTTAGTGAAAACAAATCAGTCACCGGCATCACTTCCCTGAAAAATGATGAGCGATGGCCCGACTACCGGGAACAATGGCGACAACAACTCACCGATCTGGCCGGTGAATTCCGCAATGGACTCTGTTCTCCCCAACCGAATCGGGCCAGCACTTGTGAACAGTGTGACTTTCATAATCTTTGCCGGATCTAGCAACGCGTGTGTCAAACAAAAACAGGATTTTTTTTCATTACCACGTTGACAAGATCAATAAATCGCTGCAAAATACGCACCTGTTCGCTGCGGTATATGTAGCGTACAACATGGATGAAAAGAAAGAAAAGTTTTGGGGTGTCGCCAAGCGGTAAGGCACTGGGTTTTGATCCCAGCATTCCCAGGTTCGAATCCTGGCACCCCAGCCATGCAACAGCTCCCAAATTACCCGATTCACACAACAACGCGTCCGTAAAAGGGTTTATCCATATGTCAACAATGATGATTTTTACTGGCAATGCCAATCCAGAGCTAGCGCTTAAAATTTCTTCCCATTTACAATTGCCAATTGGTCAAGCTACCGTCAGCACATTCAGCGATGGCGAAACCATGATCGAGATTCTCGAAAATGTGCGTGGCAAGGATGTGTTCGTTATACAATCCACTTGCGCACCTGCGAATGATAACCTGATGGAACTGCTCATCATGGCTGATGCCTTGCGCAGATCCTCCGCAGGACGTATTACGGCCGTTGTCCCCTACTTCGGCTATGCAAGACAAGACAGAAGGGTTAGAGCTGCGCGAGTCCCCATTACAGCCAAGGTCGTTGCTGACATGATGGCATCCGTTGGTATATGTCGTGTACTGACCGCTGATCTGCATGCTGATCAGATACAGGGCTTTTTTTATATGCCGGTTGATAACGTTTATTCAACCCCGATCATGCTGGACGACATCAAAAAGCAGAACCTTGACAACCTGATGGTTATTTCTCCTGATGTGGGAGGCGTTGTACGTGCCCGGGCAATGGCCAAACGCCTGGATGATGCTGAACTCTCCATCATTGACAAACGTCGCAGCGGACCCAACAAATCAGAGGTTATGCACATAATCGGTGAACCATCTGGAAAAAATTGCATTATCATTGATGATATCGTCGACACAGCGGGCACCATGTGCACTGCAGCCAACGAGCTGAAAAAAAGTGGCGCCATTAGCGTTCGTGCCTACATCACCCA
>CAZDYY010000463.1:0-1677 GCA_964509745.1 uncultured Legionella sp.
TGTTGCTGATGCCCGACGCTATGATAAAGCCATTCTTGTCGAAGCATTCGTCAAAGGTCGGGAAATTGAGCTGGCGGTGCTGGAAAACAGCTCACCGACGAAAAAGCCTCATGTCAGTGTGCCTGGGGAAATCCAGGTGCATCACGCTGATGGTTTTTATTCCTATACCGCTAAATATCTGGAAAGCAACCAGACGCAATTGCAGATTCCGGCCAGACTTGATGAAGCGATGATTAGTCGTTTGCAAACGGCTGCAGCAGATATTTTTACCTCGCTTAAATGCAGCGGTATGGCGCGGGTTGATTTTTTTGTAGATGATGAGCATGACGCAATTTATTTTAACGAGATTAACACGTTGCCAGGCTTTACAACGATCAGCATGTACCCCAAACTCTGGCAGGCCAGTGGTCTTGGTTATTCTGATCTGTTAAGCCGTCTGGTCGATTTGGCCATGATGCATCAGCGTTGTCGGAAACAATTGGTGACTCATTATCAGTAATGGATAAATGCATGAGTATGGATACTGAAAGATTACGCTATGCAAGCTTTTTAACCCTGCTGGTGATTTGCGCACTGCTATTGTCAGCGCGCATGATTTATTTGTTTCTGGCTGATGCACAACGGTTTCCGGTAAATACAGTAAAAATTGTTGCAAGTTATCAGCACATTACCCGAAAGCAGATTGAGTCCGTACTGTCTGGTTATCTTGATGACAGTTTTATCGTGTTGCCTGTTGACAGGCTAAAGGCTGATCTTTCCGCACTGGAGTGGGCGGGACAGGTGCAAATTGATCGAATCTGGCCTGATACATTGAAAATAACTTTGGCAGAAAAGGTTCCGGTTGCATTATGGAATGATTCCCTGATGACCGATGATGGTCATTTGATAAATAATGACCGGGAAAAAAACGATACGTCGTTGCCAAGATTAAGTGGTCCAAAACAACAACAAACAGACATCTTACAAATTTATCAAAAATTGAGTAAGCTATTATCAACATATGGTTTGCATGCATCGGCATTACAATTGCGTGATAACCAGGCGTGGGAGCTTTCCCTGTCAAATGGCGTACAGTTACGTTTGGGAAAACGGGATTTGGAGACGCGCCTGGCGCGATTTTGCAAGGTTTGGCCCGTGGTTTTCGGGGATAAATCAGATCAACTGGCAAGTGTTGATTTACGTTATGCACGCGGTATGGCAGTGCAATGGAAACAGCAAACGGGAAGATAATGGCGAAAAAAACAGAAAGAAATATTATTACAGGCCTGGATATCGGTACATCGAAAGTTGTCGCGCTGGTAGGTGAGGTATCAGCAGAAGGCCGAATCGAGATTATTGGCATTGGTCGTCATCCTTCGCGTGGTTTGAAACGCGGAGTGGTGGTCGATATTGAAGCAACCGTGAATTCAATCCAGCGAGCTGTTCAGGAGGCCGAGCTAATGGCTGGCTGTGAAGTGCTCACTGTATACACCGGCATTGCCGGCAGTCATATCCGCAGTCTGAATTCCCATGGAATTGTGGCCATTCGTGATCAAGAGGTATCTCTGGCCGATGTTGAGCGAGTGCTTGATGCAGCAAAGGCAGTTGCGATTCCAGCTGATCAGAAGATATTGCATGTTTTACCCCAGGAATTCATTATTGATGGTCAGGGCAGCATTCGTGAGCCGGTGGGCATGG
>CAZDYY010000464.1:0-1676 GCA_964509745.1 uncultured Legionella sp.
CTTGCAACGATTGTTTCGGGCAAATTAAAAGGATCAAAATTAATTGGCAGTTTCAATTTGCCAAATAATGCGAACAAGATGATTGTGACTTTCAATACCATGTCTGTTCCCGGCCTGGATAAAACGGTTTCAATTACTGCGTTTGCAATTGATCCGAACACTGCACGCACCGCTTTATCCAGTGAAACAGATCATCATTACCTTTCACGCTATGGGTCATTGTTTGCATCAACGTTCATTGAAGGGTTTGGTAATGCGTTCCAGTCTGCAAATACAACGATTACCATTGGAGGAACTGGCGGTACAACAGACACGACGGTTCAAAGTGGTGTTGGCCGTTCTACCATGGAGAATGCGGTTATTGGTCTGGCAACAGTAGGTAAAGCGTGGGGGCAGGTTGCATCTCAAAATATGAGCCGACCGACCACCATTCAGCTATTCTCCGGGACAGGAGTCGGGATTTTGTTTACGCAAGATGTGAAAATAATTTAACCAGGCAGGCGAGATATGGCAGATAATGATAAATTTGATGATGAATACCAGTTCGTTGATCCGGATTCAGGGAATGCGGGTTTTACAGAGTATAATCCTGAAGCCGGCACCGGAACAAATGCTGCTGAAACTGTATCGCCGGTAAAGGATACATCAGTTCAGGGTAAAACTACCGTGGTACGCAAAGGGCTGGTGGTGGTTGTGATCGTTATGGTCGCGATGGCGGTATACCCGTTCATACGAACGGCAATGTCCATCCGCGGGAAGGGAAAACCCGCCAGTACCGTCGCCAGCATCCCGATGAAAAAAGTACCTGCATTACCCTCTCCAGAGCCAGTCCATGTTTCTGCTCTTGCACCTGCACCTTTATTAAAGCCTGCAGCCGAGCCTGTTCCAGCCCCTGTCCCATCAGAAGCTTTGAGCGAACAGGTAACTCAAAAACTATCTGCCCTGGAGTCAACCCAGGAACGTATGCAGTCCGAGTTTGTTTCGACCAATAATCAATTAAACGGAATCAACAGTAATATTTCCGAGATGATGGTCAAGGTGACTGAATTAAATCGTGCCATTGCCCTTTATGCTGCCAAAGCGGAAGAGCAGGAACGCATCATTGCGCGGATGACAGCAGAAGCTGAGGCATTAAAAAAAGCACGGGCACGCCCACCCGTAAAGCGAGTGGCCGCGCCTGTAACGAAATATTACATTCAGGCTGTTATTCCCGGTCGGGCGTGGATCATTGCTTCAAATGGCTCTACACTGACCGTCAGGGAAGGTACGATGATTCCGGGGCTTGGCATGGTCAAATTGATCGATGCACGTCAGGGACGGGTCATCACTGGTTCCGGACGGGTGATACGGTTTAGTCAAGAGGACAGCTGATGCCATCGATCTCACTGGAAAATATCACAAGCTCTTTGATATCGTTTGAGCGTCTGATTACCGCCGGTGCTTATTTGATGGGTATTTCATTTGCTGTTAAAGCGATATATAGTATGAAAACGCTTGCTGAACAAAAATCCCAAATGTCTCAGCACGGGAATGTAAAAGAACCTGCGATTTATTTTCTGGTGGCGGCAATGCTGATTTATTTCCCCACCGGGTTTGAAATGCTGATGAGAACCACTTTCGGGTATTCACAGGTGCTGGCTTATGCCGATGTTGACAGCGGGAGCCAGCACCTGTGA
>CAZDYY010000465.1:0-1676 GCA_964509745.1 uncultured Legionella sp.
CGTTGAAGAAACTCACGATATCATCCGCCGTAACCTTGATAAATCACCTATGTTCACAGGGATTATTGAGGGTATTGGCCCACGTTATTGCCCCTCTATTGAAGATAAAATCACGCGTTTTGCGGAACGTGCTTCTCATCAAACATTTTTAGAGCCTGAAGGTTTAGATACAGACCTTATTTATCTTCAAGGGATTTCTACAAGTTTACCTGAAGAAGTTCAGTATGAATTCTTGCGAACTATTCCAGGCCTAGAAAATGTTAAAATTGTTCGCCCTGGTTATGCGGTTGAGTATGACTATATTGAACCGACTCAAATCTGGCATCGCCTTGAGACTCGTACTATTCGGAAGCTTTTTTTAGCCGGCCAAATCAATGGAACTTCTGGTTATGAAGAAGCGGCCGTTCAAGGATTTATTGCCGGGGTCAATGCCGCGCACTCAGTTCTTGGTAAAGAAGAATTCATTTTAGGTCGCGATCAAGCGTACATGGGCGTCTTAGTTGATGACCTTGTGACCAAAGGAACGCGCGAACCGTATCGCATGTTCACTTCGCGCGCGGAACACAGACTTGTTCTTCGAGAAGACAACAGTATCGACAGGTTAGCTGATATTGCTGCAAACATTGGTATTGTTAGTGATGCCTCAAACAAACTCCTTAATGACCTTCGAGCAAAACGACAAATTTTGCATGATCGTTTGCGCGAAACGAAGGTGTTTCCGAACAAAGAAACCCAAGCTATTTTAACCTCTATCGGCACTCCTGAAATGACAAAGTCTTTGAGTTTCGAAGAGTTACTGCGTCGTCCCGAACTTGTGAGTTCACACCTTGAGCTCCTTGGTTTTGAGATGGATTCAGACCCAAATGTGGTGGAACCGGTAGAAATTGAAGTAAAATACTCGGGTTATGTGAAAAGACAACTGGACCTCATTAATCAGTCAAAAAGACTAGAAGAAATGCTTCTTCCTGAGACACTGATCTATTCTGAGATCCGCGGCCTCTCGAATGAAGAGAAGGATAAGCTGCAGCGCATCAAGCCACGTACCTTGGGCCAAGCGCAAAGAATTAGTGGTGTGAACCCGTCAGCTATTCAGGCTATAATGATTCATCTAAAAGGTCATAAAAAGATCAAGGAGTTGAATCTTGAAGGACAACCGAACACCTGACGGAGTTCCTGAGGAGCAAGTAGCCCCGACTGTATTCTGGCGTATTGACGACTGGTTTCCTGACCTTAGTCGAGAGACCAAGGTCCAGCTAAAAACCTATCACGAAGAGCTTTTAAAATATAATCGCACGGTGAGTTTAATCTCCGCAAAACTAGTGTTTGTGGCGGATGCTTTATTGTTTGCCGATTCTATTTTGGCCTCTCGGGCCATTATGACTAATTCTCCGGGCATTGATAAAATGTTCGATATTGGAAGTGGCGCTGGTTTCCCGGGCGTTATATTTGCCGTTTTATACCCACAGATTCCCGTGGTGTTAATTGAAACAGATCAAAAGAAGTGTGAGTTCTTAAATCACATTATTACTTTGTTAAAACTTAAAAATGTGTCGGTAGAGAATAAATCAATCGAGGCATTCCCTGATTCTTCAATTAAGTTTGCAATGGCTCGAGGGTTTGCGAATATTTCGCGAACTCTTTTGATGGCTCGCAAACCTATGGGCAAGGGCGCAAGT
>CAZDYY010000466.1:0-1665 GCA_964509745.1 uncultured Legionella sp.
AGATCTTGCGTCATGCGCAAACATATTGTGCTCACCATGATCGAAATAGACCCCGCGGACAAGCCGCGTGGCGTAGGCTGGCGAATTGTCAACAAGCCTTAATACAGCAGGAAAAAAGATGATGTCTTGATATTCCACATATGATTAGCGGGGTGATTATTATGGATGTATCTGAGCCTCTTTCTATCTTTACCATGCCGCCAGTTTACTGGGAGCAATTCTGGGAAACTGATTTCACCGATTTTAATCTTTCTGCTGAAGAAGATATTGAGCGTTTTAATCAATTTCTTGAGCAGGAGCTGCCAGACAACCCGGAAGAACTGAACCAGATATTCTTCAGCATCCGGCCGGTCTGGAATGAATCAGGCATTGTGCATGTACTGAAACGGCTGAATGAAGTCAAAACCAACGACCCCCTGTTGCAAATCAATACCCTGTTCACCACACTGTACAATAAAATTCTCAGGCCCGTGCATAATCGTCCCAATCCATCCGGCCCGTGCCCACCGCTCAGTGAATTACTTGATCAAATCATCACGTCCCGGTGTGATTTTTCAGTAAAAACAGATTTATTATCCAGCGTCTGGTCATCCATTGTCATGCCAGCCATTTATCAAAAAAATGGCGAAGTCACAGACATGGCAGAAAAATTTCTGGCTCATTTAACCTCTGCCCCCATAGATCATGCCTTTGTTGTACAAGTCATCCGGAACAACAAACTCTTCCGTGATTTTGTCTGTGCACAAACCCGAACCCGAACGACCCGTCTGAAATCAACGGTGCTACCCTTCATGCATCATACGGCGGATGCCAGCCTCATTATCGACCTGTTCGAATGTCTGGATAAACAATTCGCGTGTTCTATCATCACTTGCAGCACAGCATTTTTGCTGGACTGGTCCTGTCATTTACCTAATATCCAAAAAACGGAGCCCAGAGAGAAACTGGCCGCTTATTTCTGGGAGAAGGCCGTTGATGATCACTTGCACGCCAATCCTGAAAAAATATCCGGGTTTATTGCGCATCTGTTCAACGAAGACAATATGAACCGTATTCTTGCTCTGGCGAATAGACTGAAACACTTGAATGATATGATTGCCAATTCAACACCTGTCGATCTTAACCAGCTGAGAATCGCGCTCAAGCTGTCCCTGCCGGATTATAAAAAAGCACAATTACTGAAAACATTCTGGTTGACACAGATTGAACCGAAACTACATACCGATGAATCCAGCGCATTATTATTTGTCCAGTCATTTGTCTATTCCCTGAATGGGCCACGTGTTCCTGATGACATCAGACAAATAACCCTTTCGCTTTTGCCCGGGTTACCGGCGTTCAGACGCGAGTTGCTATCCATTCTGGTCAGGGAAACGCACAACACCAGTCAAACCCTTCAACTCTTTTATGAAACCCTGCAATATATTCCAGAGAATGACCCGGAAAGTTTCGCCATGAAAAAGCCGCTACTGGACAAGCTGAGCAGTCGTTTTAGCCTGGATAATATCTACAAGCAAGAAAACACCGAACAATTGCGATCGTCACTGCTAAACTTGTATCCCCATTTGCAGCCATATCCAGAGGGGAAGAAAAAAATACTGGAAAACATCAATGAGTTTTTCCAGCAGATTCGCAAGCATGCCCACAACAAGCATTATGAGGGCT
>CAZDYY010000467.1:0-1664 GCA_964509745.1 uncultured Legionella sp.
GGCACAGTGCGCTTTGCTGGATGGATCCCCGCCTTCGCGGGGACGACATTTTAAAAATTGTCGTGTACAAAGGCTATTGTTAGAAAGCAGTAACGAATTTTGTTGATATCCGCTGAAATTTGGCGGACATGTGTTATATTTGTATTTATTTTCTAAAAAGGGTGAGTGTAATAGTGAACCATCAACGACCTGTAAATCTTGATTTGGCAACATTAAAGTTTCCCCCGATGGCAATCGCCTCGATTTTGCACCGGATTTCGGGGGTAATTCTTTTTTTGTTATTACCTGTAATGATGTATTTTCTCAGTGTCTCACTGCATTCACTGTCGTCGTTTGATGAGTTAAAGACAATGCTGGGCAGTCCATGGAGTAAATTGACACTGTGGGCATTCAGTTCAGCCTTGATTTATCACATACTCGCTGGTTTTCGACATATGATTATGGATGCCGGTTTTGGTGAAGAGCTGGTTGCTGCCCGGCGCAGTGCAGTCACGCTGATTGGACTTGGCGTCGTTCTGACTATTTTGCTGGGAGTATGGATATGGTAACCAATGTGACAAGTTTAACAGGTAACGGTTTGAAAGATTGGCTGATTCAACGTGTTACTGCGCTCTATTTTGCAGTTTATTCTTTGTATTTACTGGCTTTTCTGATTATGCACCCTCAGCTGGAATACAGTGAGTGGTATGCATTGTTTCATTGCGGGATTTTCCAGGTTGCCAGTGTTTGCGCTTTACTCATGCTGACTCTGCATGCATGGATAGGCCTATGGACGGTGACCACGGATTATCTTAAATCCACACCAGTCCGGTTGTCAGTTCAGGTACTTGTTTTTCTGTTGCTACTTGCCCAGTTCTTCTGGGGCTTGATGATTGTTTGGGGGCAATAATAATGGCTTATCCGCAGTATGAATTTGATGTAGTAGTCATTGGGGCAGGTGGTGCTGGCATGACAGCGCCTTTGCAACTGGCTGGCCCTGATGTACGCGTCGCAGTAGTATCCAAGGTCTTTCCAACCCGTTCACACACAGTTTCTGCCCAGGGCGGGATTACGGTTGCTCTTGGCAATGCTGATGAAGATGACTGGCGCTGGCATATGTATGATACAGTCAAGGGGGCCGATTATATTGGCGACCAGGATTGTATTGAATATTTATGCAAGACTGGTCCTGAAGTAGTTTACGAACTCGAACATATGGGCTTGCCGTTTTCCCGTACCGATAATGGCAAGATCTACCAGCGCCAGTTTGGTGGACAGTCCAAAAATTTTGGCGGTGAGCAGGCTGCAAGAACCTGTGCCGCTGCTGACAGAACGGGGCATGCCTTGTTGCATACACTGTATCAGCAGAACTTAAAGGCGAAAACGCATATATTCAGTGAATGGTTTGCGCTTGATTTTGTTAAAGATGCAAAGGGTCGTATTGCAGGGATAACTGCAATGTGCATCGAAACTGGCGAAATTGTATTTTTCAAGTCCCGCGTGTGCATTCTGGCGACTGGAGGGGCCGGGCGAATTTATCAATCGACCACCAATGCCTACATTAATACCGGGGATGGGTTCGGGATGGCATTACGTGCCGGCATTCCATTGCAGGATATGGAAATGTGGCAATTTCATCCGACAGGTATTGCTGGAGCGGGGACGCTGGTAACTGAAGGCTGTCG
>CAZDYY010000468.1:0-1662 GCA_964509745.1 uncultured Legionella sp.
GATGAAACGCCGGGGATGGCGCGTGCACAACGTATCGCGGAGCAGGAAGGGCATCGTCGTCTTGCCAGGGTTAATGCTCGTGAACACAGTGAAGAACAACAACAGCAATCTGCACCGGAGGGGGAGTTGCAGAATACCATTTTGCAAAATCCATGGCTTGACAGTCAGCGGTTTGACGGGGTTGATCCAAACCTGAATCCCGAACCGCCCCTGAATACAGAAGCACGGCGCGAGTTTGACAATGAGCGGCGTGATCAGGAAATGGAAAAACAATTGCGGCTGGGCAATATGCCGTCATTTTCATATACACCAAAACCAGAAGGTTCATTTTAAATGACAATCGCCAATGACATCATCAGTTGTCGGGTGCCGGATTTTGACTTGTATATCCGGGAAGGTGAGACACTGGATGATATTGATGAATATGGGTTTACGCCGTTAATTGAAACGGCGATTACGCGACAAACACATATTGCCGAGTTGCTGATCGCGCGCGGGGTCAATGTTAACAAGCCTGATGTAACGGGTCGTACGGCGTTGCACTGGGCGGTGGATAATGCCGACATGGAGCTCACCCGGCTATTGCTCAAAAGTGGTGCTGATCCAAATGCGTACACGCGTTCAGGCTTGTCGGTTCTGGTCTATCCGGTATTGCGTTCGCAAGGGCCATTAAAAAATTTATTATATCAATATGGCGCAAAGCTGGATTTTGCGCTGGATTTTATTTCTGCCAAGCTGATTGGACACCGGTTTGAACTGAAGGGCGATGTGGATATTGTAACGGCCAAAGGCGAATTCATAGAACTGGATTATGAGGGATTTATCCTTGAATTTACTGTGGCCATGGTAATCGATTCGCTGCGTCGTTTCACCAGCAGTTTTTCCACGCGCCGGTTTCGACAACATTTTGCAGCACTGCATGAGGTGATGGATGGTTTGATAGTGGCAGACGAATTGCTCTCGTTTCAGCATCAGGTCGATCTCACCGAGCAGCATCTTGATCGTCTGGCAGAATTAATTAAAACGCCTGTGTTGATTTTACCTGCCGCCAGTCGTGGCCATGCCCTTTGTTTTGTGCGTTACAAGCACTGGTGGGCTAAAATTGATCGGGGTGAAAACAGTCTCAAGGAAGGTAGCGTTAATATTTATCGTATGGCCCGACCGGAAGCCTTGACGGTGAATTTTTTGCGGGACTTTTTATATAAAAAGCAAAGCCGGCGTTATTTTCATGAAGTGATTAATCAACAACTGGGTTTGATGCCGGTGTATAAAATGCCGGTTAGTCCACAAATTGCCGGCAATTGCTCCTGGGCAAATGTGCAAGCGGTTATCCCGGTTGGTTATGCATTGCAACAGTTGAGTCAGGGCGGGGAGTTTTCATCAGATGAGGCGATGCATGTGTATGATGCCTGGGTGGAATGGGACAAGGATCGGGCACTGGACGAATGTATCCAGCGGTTTTATCTGGCAAATCGTGTGCGTAAGGCCAGCTTTGCGTCCATACTGGCGGCGGTGTTGTTTCAGGCATGTGATGACAGCAAGATCCATCATGTCGAGCGTGCAGAAAAAATTCTGACCATCCTGACCCAGCCGGAATATTATTATATTTTACAAACCTATCTGGACGTGTACTGTGTGAAACGCCTGACTCGCAGGGGTAAT
>CAZDYY010000469.1:0-1648 GCA_964509745.1 uncultured Legionella sp.
CCCTATTGCGATCCCGGCTTCACCCTGTTTTATGATAACGATTCCGGGTCATCCTACTGCATGGGATGCCCGACTCAAGGTTATGACTGGGAAAGTGGCTCTTATTACACGTACTACGCCTGTAGCGGAGAGGTGAGATACCCCGCTTCAAAGTCCTACACGACGGGAGCTGCGGCGAGCGCCGACCTGTCCGAGTTCGTTTCATGCCCCGCCGGCTACACGCACACGGCTCCCCCCAGCGCTTCCACATGCACGACCATCGTGAGCCAGTGGGGTGTCCAGACCGGGATCACAGACTGTACACAGGCCGGCCTCTATACCTGTACCGCCCCGGTCAACGCCTGCAGTTCCGGGTACACCCTTTCGGGAAGCGTCTGCTACCAGAACCCGACCTGCCCGGGGGGCAGTTTCGACTACGGCGCCCATGTCTGCTATACCTCCTACACCCCTACCTGTCCTGCCGGAACAATCTATGACGGCAGCACAGGCTCCTGTACCGTCGCTCCGACTTGCAGCAACGGCCTTCTCGACGGGAGCAGCGACGTGTGCTACCAGAGCGTCACTGCCGGCTGCTACAGCGGCTACCTATTGTCCGGTTCACTCTGCACGGCAACCCCTTCTTGTGCCGCGGGAGGGACCCTGGACGGCTCGATTGACTACTGCAAGGCAACCGCTACCTGGAACTGCCCGGCCGGTTACTCCTACAGCGCCACCTATGGCCAGTGCTATCAGGCCGCAAACTGCGGTTCCGGCTCCCTGAACAGCTCCCTCGATGTCTGCCAGCAGTCGTACTCACTCACCTGCCCATCCGGTTACGCGCTGAACGGGACCACCTGCCAGACCACCCCTCTCTGCGCCGCCGGAGGGAACTATAATACTTCCCTCAATCTCTGCGACGGCGGCTCGAACGTCTGCGGCTCTCCGCTCGCTCTCGATCCCGGCGTGGACAAATGCTACCAGGCGGCAAGCTGTTCCGGTGGAACACTCAACGCCGCAAGCGACAAGTGCGAGGCGGCGGCAACCGTGAATTGCGGTGCCTTCAACTGGGACAGTGCAGCCCAGGTCTGCTATTCCTCTCCCGTCTGTAGCCTTGGTGCCTACAATGCCACGGCCAACGAGTGCCGTGCTACGGTCACCAGGAATTGCGGCACCTATGGCTGGTCATCGGCACAATCGAAGTGTACCTGGCAGATCGTCTGCCCGAAAGACGGCAGCTATTCTCTCAATAGCACCGTCGCCTATTCCCCAACCCTCGACGCATGCGTCTCCGACGTCCAGCATGACTGTCCTGCGGGAACTTCATACAACGGGCTTCCCATCAGGAAATGCGAGGCCGTCCCGATCTGCACCGGCGACGGGATCTACAACGCTACGCTTGATACCTGCTTTCTGGGGATGAACACCTGTCCGCTCGGCACCCAGTACAGCTGCATGGACAACAACGGCACGATGCAGTGCTCCCCGAATCAATGCTTCACTGCCGGGACGAGCGGTACCGAAGAGACGACCATCATCGACGAGACGATGATGCAGGATGACGGTCAGCGGGACCAGAACGGGAACTGTCTCGACCAGCTCTACGTCTTTAACGGCAAGGGGTCCCGCTGCCGGCCGCCTGGGCTCACCGTGGGGATGATCAACAACTGCT
>CAZDYY010000470.1:0-1647 GCA_964509745.1 uncultured Legionella sp.
CAATTCCAGTTCATCGCGATGACTTTAAACCCGGCTTGAAACAATTCAAGTACAGCCCCGATAATACTGCCATACACCAGATCGCGCATGCCGATTTTCTCGCTTGATGACTTCAGAACCTCGGCTATCGCCCGGCCTTCTGGAAATTTCAATGCCTTGTCGTTCACCAGCAAACGCCGCAGCGGAATAGAAAACAGGACCCCGAGCACTCCGCCACTCAGCGCAATGAAAAAATTCGTCAGGTAATCAAAATGGTGCCAGTATTCAATCACAATCAACGCCGGAATCGTGTAAACAATCCCTCCGGCCACAGCCTCTCCGGCTGACGCTGCCGTTTGCACAGCATTGTTCTCAAGGATGGTTGAATGTTTAAACAGGCGTAAAACACCCATGGAAATAATCGCCGCAGGGATGGACGCAGAGGTCAAAATCCCGAGCTTCAGTGCCAGGTAAGTATTTGAAATCGCCAGAATCACGGTTAACACAATCGCCAGCAAAATACTGCGCAAGGTGAGTTCGGCGATATTTTCCCCGGCTGAAATAAACGGTTTCATATCATTTTACTCCAGTGCAGGGACGGTATTCGGCGGCACCAGCCACGCCGAGTGATGACTTGTATCATAAATATCCCACTCTTTTGACACATATTCCGAGGCATCAATATCCAGTAATAACCAGCATAAAAAGGCTGCAACCGTTTCAGGCGTCAACAACCGGCTTTCTTGTTTCAATCGCTTGAAAAAATCAATTTTATCAGGATTCATATGCCGGGCTGCACGAATTTGTGCCTGCATCTGTGTATCAATAATTCCGGGCATAACACTGGCAAAGGCAATCGTTGCGGATTCAGTTTGCCAGCACCGGGTTAACATGGACAGGGCTGCTTTTGACACACAATACGCAGCCCAGCCTTCAACAGGAAAATAAGCAGCACCGGAGCTGATATTTAATACACGACCTTTTTCCCATTGTCCCGGAGTTTTATCGCGAGATCCGGCCAGTTTCTCAATCAGTAAACGGGTCAAAAACAGCGGCGCATCAACATTGGTCGCCATACAGGCATGCCATGCCGCCTCAGAAATGTCAGTGATGGGTGAGATGGGTTCAATAATGCCGGCATTATGAATCAGCCCATGTATAACCGGCACAGGCTGTACATGCTCGTTGAGTTGCTGGCGTCCGAGAGTCGAGGATACATCAGCACAAACATACTGAATCAGTGGTGAAAAAGCAGCTGTCTCAAGCAATGTCTCCTCATGACGTCCGACAATTAACACCTCTTTTCCCCGCAAGGCCAATGCCTGAGCCAATGCGCGACCAATGCCGCTCCCCCCTCCGGTCACAATAAACATAACGCGTTCACATCCTTCACTTGTCGTCCCTGACCCAGCATGAAACGACGGAAATAAAATTAAAATTCTGCAAATGATACCAGACATCCAGTTGAAATACATTGTAAAAACTGGCAGAGTAAGGTATTCATAATCGTACAGGGACTACACAAAGATGAAAAAACAACTGCTTTTCACCGCCTTATCCAGCCTGCTTTGCCTTTCAGCACATGCTGAAGATGCGCAACAAATTGCAGCGAATGGTGACACCAGTACCCCGCCCGTCCTGGAAACATCGGCTCCCGCGGCACCAACA
>CAZDYY010000471.1:0-1640 GCA_964509745.1 uncultured Legionella sp.
GCATGCGCTGGCATAAAAAATGAGGCAGTCACCTTACGGTGCTGCCTCACAAAAAGACCCACAGAGAGAACTTAAAATTTGTAGCGCAGGCCAACCATAAAGGAGCGCGGTGCGCCGGGAGCGACAAAGCGGCTGACCGTTGGCGCGATTCCCGAAGCGTTTGCATCAAGCGGGCTACCGCCCTGGTCGAACATATTCATCGCCATCATGCCGTAGGATTCGAAACGACGATTCAATACGTTGTTGATGCGTACAAAATAATCCAGGCCTTTTTGCGCTTCATAATTGGCATGCATGTTCAGCAGCGTATAGCCTTTGACGTTGGCCTTTACCGCGGTTGTGTCATTTGTTTCCGCTCCAATCAGACCATCTTCATTGCCTTGCGTGACTAGGCTGGAAGTGGTCATCAGCGTTCCACCGATTACCAGCTTGGGTGTGGCGCGCCAATCTGCATTCAACTTGAGCGTATGCGCAGGCAGGCCGGCGATGCGGTCACCCGGCTTGACGTTGACGGCGCGTTCACCGCCAAACAGCAAGCCCTCATCCTGATAGGTTGCGTGTAAATAGTTGTAGCTCGCGCGCAGCGCCACTTGGCCAACACGGGTGAAGGCGGAAAGATCGACACCCTGACGTCGGGTGCGGGAGAAGTTGCTGAAGTAGCCCATGCCCGCTGTACCGACGGCCCGGAACAAAATATCGTCACGATTTTCTGAGCGGTAGACAGCAGCCGACATGCCTGTTTCGTTTGTAGCATTCCAGCGAATGCCCGTTTCCAGAGTGCGTGCAATAACCTGTTTCAGGTACGGATCTGCCTGCAAGCCCGTTGGCAGGCGACACGGTTCTGCCGGATCGGCACAGCCGAGTTCAATGACAGTCGGCACACGGTTGCTCTGACCGAGGTTGCCAAAGACGGTAAGGGCTGAGCTTAATTTCTGGCTCAGACCCAGAGACGGGTTAAGGCTGTTGTAATAGAAGCTTTCCTGCGGTTTGAGCGTGCCAGCGCCGTTGTCATCATAATTGGTAATCGTGTTGCTCACGTTGGCGTGGTTGAAGCGGGCCGCTGCTGTCAGGTAGGTCTGGCCAGTAACATTCCAGGTATCCGCTGCGTAGAGGCCTATCGCATACGATTTGCCCCTGACCCCGGAGGTCGACAGTTCCGGAAAAGCACAATCGTTGAGTACGGCGCGGGTAGAATCAAGTTCGCAATCTGCTTTTTGCGATGAGCCATATCTGACGCTACTGGCATCAAAACTGGTACCCAGTGTCAGGTGATGCTTGTCCAGCAGTTTGGTCAGATTGGCACTGGCGCCGTAGCTGGTTTGGCGGGTTGTTGTGTAGTTAAGGACAGCTTCATTCTCATAATCGCCAAGACTATTTTCTTCCCGTTCGGCATCGCCGCCGACCGTCTGCCGCGCACTCTGGCGCAGATAGGCATTGGTGGCCAGCTCCGTACTGCTGTCAAGAATGCGCTGCAAATTGAAGGTCAGCATATTCAACTGGTTTTCAGTACGGTCTGGGTGGGTATAAACCCAGCGCCGGTTTTTTTCATACATGCCTGCTGTTGGTGCATCATCGCCGTCAGCACCGTAGTTTGTGCTCGGCAGTAGTCCATTGCCTAATAAATTGCTGCGTCCAACCAG
>CAZDYY010000472.1:0-1633 GCA_964509745.1 uncultured Legionella sp.
CAATTGATGCTTGATTCAGCAATCATGCGGGCAGAAGGGTAGTCATAGCAGGTCAGCATGCTGATTTTGGTGCGTTGTTGTTTTTTGCGTTTGAAATCGTGAAGTTTCATGTTTCCAGGTACCTGTCGCATGGATCAAGTCCTCCGTAGTAAATAGGTTTCAGGTCGTGCTCAAAGTCATCGCCCGGTTTTCGAGTCGATGCCTGGGATATGATAAAAGATGGGTATAAAAATGTCTATTTTATTGATGGGGATGGGCCTTTTTTTGCCGAATTGACATGTTCACTGTCTTCCGTTGCAGGGAGAGCGGTTCGTGGCTTTTCATCTATGAGGGTTTCAACAATGGATTGTTGTTTTGTTGTTGAACCGGCACGTTGCAGGTTGAGGGCTGAATGGTTTTGCTGTTTATGGTATTCATACAGTCCTTTCATACACAGTCCCACTGCCATCATGGTAACCAGCAAGGGTAGTCCTACACATTCAATGGCAGCAGGTACCGCAACACCGAGTATTAACGCAGTGGTGACCGGATTTTTTTGTGCATAAGTTGATACGGCATCTGCGGCTTGATAATTTGTTTGTTTTTTTATCATGATGTTCTCCTGGGCTTTTGCTCTTGCCATGAGTACAGTATAGACCATTAAAAAAACACTGGTTGATAGGTGAGGTAACATTTGATAATATGCGGAAAAATTAATCAATGATCCAGAGGAGTCCTGAATGTTCAGTTTTTTTGAAGAAAGAAGCAGTTCGGAAAATTTTCGTGATGCTGCATTCGGGGCCTGCGGCGGCGCGCGGAATGGTGTTACTGGCGGATTTATCCTGGGCTCTTTGAATATCAGTACAATCACAGCCAGCTCACTTATGTTTACTGCTGGCGCGTATGCCATCGGAGGGATGTTATCGACCTGTTTTGCCATGCTGATTTTAAGTGAGCTTGCAGAAAGAACCAGCATTGCAGAACAATGTCGGGACAATGCTTTGCTCGGTAAAGTCGTCGGAGCAACGGCCTGCGCTGCAACAGCTTTCAGTGCAGGTTGTATCGGGGCTGCTATTTTGGGATTGTCGATTGTCTCTGGCGGTCTGGCTACGCTTGCAGGTGCACTGGTGTTTGCCTTGTCCATGGCACTGCAGGACATGATTAAATGCATCAGCCCGGAAGAAGATGATAAAAATTATCCAGCGATGGAAATTGGTATGCTCGGATAAAAATTTTACTGACCCTGTTTCGTTCGTCCTGGGGAGCTGCGTCTCGAAGGATTACATCCTCCAGAAAGGCTTCAAGACGTGGCTTCGTCACTCCTCAGCCCGAACGGGGTAATATAAAACAAACTGCGCGCAGCGTTTTGCTTTAAAACGCTGACAACTCCTCACGAAGTCTTTTCTCTTCATGAAGATCTTCAATCAGTCGTCGTCTTTCAAGTTTTGTGCTCGTGCTGGCAGGCGTTGGGTTCTCCTGAATATCGCTGGATTTTTCGTCTGTACTACCGGGGGTGTTTTCAGCAATCCTTTGTTTTCTCATGATATTTCATCCCTTTTTTAATTTGCTCCATTTTAAAAAATAACAGAAATCCACACTGAGTTACAGTGAAATTTTTTGAGCAGATGCTTCAACTTCCCACACATCCTGCTCG
>CAZDYY010000473.1:0-1629 GCA_964509745.1 uncultured Legionella sp.
ACACCCTTTCAGGACGCCCCCATGTCGCTGGAACACTTTCCCTCCGGTGGACTGGTCGGACCACCACCCCATCTGGTGAAAAAATAATGGCAATCGTGATTGAACGGCATCGGCACATCATCGATTTCATCCTCTCGTCGATGCTGCGACGCAAAGGGAAAAACGGTGCACTCCTTTTGGTCTATACCTTAATCGTTTTTATCTTGGCCTCGGTGCTTTTCTTCACACACGCCCTCAAGCGCGAGGCGGCCCTGGTGCTCAAAGAAGCCCCGGAGATCATCGTCCAGCGCACCCTGACCGGCCGCTACCAGACTATACCCATAGCTTACAGTGACAGAATTCGTGAGATCAACGGGGTCATCTCAGTACGTCCGCGCTTGTGGGGCTACCAGTATGACAGCGTTTTTCTCGCCAATTACACCCTGATGGTCCCGGCCGATAATCCGCCCGAACCCGGCAGCATCGACGTCGGAAGCGCGGTCTCCCGGATGCGCGGTGCCTATACCGGCGACATCATCGCTTTTCCCGGTCACGACGGGCTTGCCCACACCTTTACTGTCAGAAAAGTTATCGACGGCGAATCGCAACTGCTGACCAGCGACTTGATACTGATCTCGGAGAAGGATTACCGCGACTTCTCCGGCATCCCTGCCGATCAAGCCACCGATCTGGCCCTGCGGGTGCGGAATCCCAGGGAGTACGCCACCATTGCCGAAAAAATAATCCGGATGTATCCCGACACCCGTC
The DNA here is from genome assembly GCA_964509745.1 of uncultured Legionella sp. Lineage (GTDB taxonomy): Bacteria > Pseudomonadota > Gammaproteobacteria > Legionellales > Legionellaceae > DDPF01. The sequence continues at coordinate 748 of CAZDYY010000473.1, forward strand.
CCATTGTGCGCAGCGAGATCCAGCGCACCTATGACGCGGTCTTCGGCTGGCGGTCCGGACTGGTTATCGTCATCTTCAGCGCCATGGCACTGGCCTTTGTCATCTTTGCTTGGGACAAGGCCACCGGCCTCTCCGCCGAGGAGCGCAGGGAGATCGGCATCCTCAAGGCCATCGGGTGGGAAACCTCCGATATCCTGCTGATGAAATTTTGGGAGGGAACCGCCATCTCGCTGACCGCTTTCCTGGCGGGAACAATCCTCGCTTATGCTCATGTCTTTCTCACCTCGTCGGCCCTGTTTGCACCTGTGCTCAAAGGCTGGTCAACCCTCTATCCGACTTTCCGCCTGACCCCGTTTCTCGACTTCGGCCAGGTGGCGACGCTCTTCTTTCTCACCGTTGTGCCCTACACCATCACCACCATCGTTCCTTCGTGGCGGGCGGCAACTATCGATCCCGATGCGGTCATGCGGTGAGGTGGCATTTATGATTTCGACACGCGACATCAGCAAGGTGTTCAATGCCGGACAACCCAACGAGTTTACAGCTCTACACGGGATTTCCCTGGACGTGCGGTTTCATGAAACGACTGTCCTCAAGGGGCCGAGCGGGTCCGGCAAAACCACCCTGCTCGGCCTGATGGGATGCATGGCCCGCCCGAGCACCGGCCGTATCTTCCTCGATGAACGGGAGATTACCAGCCTGCCAGAGCGTTTCCTGACCGAAATACGCCGCTCCACCTTCGGCTTCATCTTTCAGCAGTTCAACCTGATCAAGGGAATTTCGGCACTGGAGAATGTCATGGCCCCGGCCTACCCTACCGGGGAAAAGTTTTCTACGCTGCGCAGCAGAGCGCTGGAGAATTTGGAACTGTTCAACCTCGCC
>CAZDYY010000474.1:0-680 GCA_964509745.1 uncultured Legionella sp.
TGCGGGCTTCCGCCGTCGGCCTGCTGCGCCAATGCTGCGCGCAATGCCACCGCACGCGATTTGGCCGGCCATTTGCCGTCGGCATATTGCGCAACTGTTTCGAGCAGCTGCTCGATAAGTGCCGGCACCGGTGCCAACGGTGCAAGATAAGCGATCGCGATCAGTGCCGAAAGCAGCCCACTGATGGATTGCGCTTCAGTGATGTTTTCGGCGCCGTAATGTTGAATCTGCTGAATCAGCAACTGGGTGGAGGACTGCAGCAACTTGTCATCGGACTTGCCCCATTTAACCATCGCCTTGAGGAAGCTGGCGCTATTGGCCAACGTTTGATCCGGTTTTCCTTCCCAAATGATCCCCTTCCAGAATTCAACGGTCGCTATGCGCTTGAGCTGGAAGTTGCTGGCGTCCTGATAAGCAGTGGATTGCAGAATGCTTGTCGAACTTTGTGGCCGCATCGTGCATTCTTGAACAGTGCGCAGGAAGTTACTGCAGTTACCCAGCGTCTGGCCTCCACGCTGTTGCATGTCAGCCTGCGGAATCTGGATGATTAATCTGGCAATCCGCTCGACCAACGCATGCGACTTTGCATTGTTCAGCGACAGATAGCCGGCCTCGAGAAAGTCCTTGACCGTATTGCTGATATTGCTGACTTCCACCCCCTTGGGTGGTACGCGCAATGG
>CAZDYY010000474.1:690-1624 GCA_964509745.1 uncultured Legionella sp.
GTCGGTTGTTTCAAATTTGCGCTTGAGTGTGAGTTCCTCCAACGCCTGCTCGCTACACAAGGCCAGCACGCACTGGCCGAGTCGCTCCCGGTTGGCCTTGCCGGCCGAGCTTTTGTCGAGCTTGATGAGATTAAAGCTCTTGATGGAATTGAACTGGACCAGCGTCTTGGCTAACTGGCGCGAGACGACCTTGCCGGCATCGGTGACGGGCACACCGTTCTCTGCCGGCCATTGCTCAATGATGGAAAGTGAGCGCGAAAATAGTGCGCGTATGGCCTTGCTGTCCTCGACCAGCAATTTGGACTTCAGGCCACGGCTCTGCCAGTTGAGGATATCGAGCAAGCAGCCATTAGAAGGCAGGTCGGTAGGCAAGCCCTTGAGAATAGCTTGCACAACCAGTGCCTGATTGACTTCCCGCAGTGGGTTGGCAAGACGATCAATCTGGCGCTTGGAGAAGAGACTGCTGCGCAGGCTGTCGTCAAACAGCGTGGATAAGCCGTTGCACATATCACGCACGTCGTTGGCTTCGAGCGTCGTCAGCTGGCTGTTGGCAGGTATGTGTGTGCCTTCGTATTGCAGGCCGGGGCTTAGCGGTTTGCCGCTGGAGAGAAATCGGGCGAAGTTGCTGATGCAGAGAGCCATACCGCTGGAGAACTGGTCTAGATTTCTAAAATCTTCCTTGCGGCCTTTTTTGGCAAGTAATTTTAAGTCCGCCTCGCCAGCTTTGATTGTAGTGAAGAGATCGTGGGCTTTTGCCAGATCGAAGTGGCTTGCATGATTGAGTTCGTTGACAGCGTATTTGAGGCTGCTCAAGCGGCATTGTGCTTGCTCGCACTGCTGATCTGCAGAGCATTTTTCTGGACTGGGATTACCTTCCTCACCATCCAACGTGGCTTGCAGTGGATTGGTCGAAGGCATGCGCGCCACCATGCGC
>CAZDYY010000475.1:0-1618 GCA_964509745.1 uncultured Legionella sp.
TGATCAATAGTCCGTCCTTTATGTTTTTTTTCTGTTGTCTTTTTGGGCGACCACCAGGATGAAACAAAGGCGTAGATATACAGAATACCGCCAATGATAAAGCCCCAGAGCAAAACATACCACGAGAGAACGATTAGCCCGATTACACAGGCAATAATTATGCCTGCAATAATGAAAGGTCCAAAAGCAATCATTAGTTGCCTGAAAATATGTTGTAATTTATTATTCATAAGGCACCTTGTGATGAATTTTGAAAAATTATCCGCCATAATGCGTCATGGTGCAAGACAAATTGCATGAAATGTGATATTATACTCGTCTTGTTGTATAATTAACATATAAGACTGATCGATTTCTGATCTTAAAGGGTTTGGTTTTTTGGACGTTTCATTATAAAAGTGAGGTAAGCCATGATTTTTGGTGTGTTAAACCTGTCTTTCTGGGGATATGTGTTGGCGACAGTTGTGTTGACGCAAATCACAATCGCTTCAGTTACAATTTATTTGCATCGCTATCAGACCCACCGGGCCTTAACCTTGCACCCGATTATCAGCCATATTTTCCGTTTTTGGCTCTGGTTGACGACGGGCATGGTGACTGCAGAATGGGTTGCCGTTCATCGCAAGCATCATGCGACCACAGACGTGGAAGGCGATCCGCACAGTCCGGTTGTTCTTGGTATCAAAAAAGTCTTTTGGGAAGGCCGCGAGTTGTACACCAAAGCGTCCAAAGACAAGGATATGGTTGATAAATATTCTCATGGAACGCCCGATGACTGGATTGAGCGCAATCTTTACAAGAAACATTCCGGCGCCGGTGTGCGGTTGATGTTGCTCATCGATATTCTTCTGTTTGGTGTTCCGGGTATTACAATCTGGGCGATTCAAATGATGTGGATTCCGGTCTGGGCAGCCGGCGTTGTGAACGGTATTGGTCATTTCTGGGGATACCGTAATTTTGAATGTCCTGATGCCGCAACCAATGTGTTTCCGTGGGGTTTCTGGATTGGTGGCGAAGAGTTGCACAACAATCACCATACGTTTGCATCTTCCGCAAAATTCTCTGTAAAACCATGGGAATTTGATATTGGCTGGATGTATATTCGTTGCCTGTCGTTTTTCCGGCTTGCAAAAGTTAAAAAATTGCCACCGCAACTGACACGCCAGGAAGGCAAGCTGCATGTTGATCTGGAGACGGTCAAAGCTGTTGTTTCCAATCGCTTCCAGGTGATGTCCGATTATTACAAGCGCGTTGTGTGTCCGATTTTGAGTCATGTAAAACAGACCGGCATTAAAAGTAAAGATGACAAGCAATTGTTCCAGCGCGCAGGAACCCTGTTGCGAAGCCAGGAAATATTGCTGTCACCCCGTGCCAAAACGCGGCTGGAAGCATTGCTGGAGCGTTATGAGCAATTGCGCATTGTTTATCATTATCGCCAGTCTTTGCAAAATGTCTGGTTGAAAACGGCGACATCACAAAAGGAACTGGTTGAAGCCTTGCAACAATGGTGCAAACAGGCTGAAGAATCAGGCCTTGAAGTGTTGCACCAGTTTGCACAGCAGCTTAAAGGTTATGTTCCTAAAACGGTTTAATATTTCAAGGCCTGATTCTTCAGCCT
>CAZDYY010000476.1:0-1615 GCA_964509745.1 uncultured Legionella sp.
TCTTCCGCAAAGTTGCGCAAGGCTGGAGTAACTTCCATTCGGTGACCAGTGAAATTAATTTGCATGATACTCTCCCTTTAATTTATCTACAACCAACAAAAATACTTCCTTATCTAACAGTGTATCTGATCTGCAGCGATTATCCAGTGGAAACCGTGTTTTTTTTAAAACATCATGGTTGATATGTGTGCATACAAAAAAGCCCCGTTAATCAACGAGGCTTTTTTAGGAAGAGCTGGAAAATTATTTGACTTTTTTCTCGTTAAATTCGACATGTTTGCGAACAACAGGATCATAACGTCTGAATTTCAGCTTTTGTGTTGTGGTGCGAGGATTTTTTGTGGTGGTTATAAAATAACCGGTTCCTGCACTTGATTCCATTTTAATTTTGATGCGAACAGCTGCCATGGTGGCTCTCCTTCAGTTAAATTTTTTCGCCATTGGCACGTAATTTATCAAGAACTGCCTTGATACCCACTTTATCAATTGTACGCATTCCTCTTGGTGTTAATTTGAGGGTTACGAATCGATTTTCTTCTTCAACCCAAAAACGATGGTGTTGAATGTTTGGCAGAAAACGGCGTCTTGTTTTATTGTTGGCATGCGACACGTTATTTCCGCAGATGGGTCGCTTGCCAGTAACCTGGCATACTCTTGACATGATGTTACTCCAACGTATCTGACATATCATCGGTCAGATTTGTTTATAAAATAGTTCAGTTCAACCGGGAACTGGCTGGCATAAATTACAGGTTGGGTTTTATAACAAAAAAAAGACGCAGATGCAATATTTTGGCAAAAATTGGTTTGAAAAAAACGTGTTGTTGGACATTCATGGTACTGCCCGTGCATAATCCCCTCTTTTGCAAAGAGGTATTTGAATGCAGCGACGCTCAATTAGAAGCTTTGTATTGCGAACCGGTCGTGTCAGCAATCGTCAACAGCAGGGACTGGATCTCTGGTTAAAGGACTACGTGATGCCTGAGCCTGTAGCACTATGGGATTTATCTGCCGGGTTCGGACGAGATGCCGGGACGGTGGTTGAAATCGGGTTCGGGATGGGCGCATCGTTATTATCGATGGCAAAAATGCGTCCTGACCTGGATTATCTGGGCATTGAAGTGCATCTGGCCGGAATTGGCAGTCTGGTTGCAGACTTGCATGATGAAGACGTGAAAAATGTACGGGTTGCACCATATGATGCGGTAGAGGTATTCAGACATAGTCTTGCGGACAATTCACTGGACGGGGTGCAAATATTTTTTCCTGATCCATGGCCCAAGGCCCGTCATCACAAACGACGCCTGGTTCAGACAGAATTTATCAGCCTGATTGCGAAAAAAATCAAGACGGGAGGATTTATTCATTGTGCCACTGACTGGGAGAATTATGCCGAGCATATGCTCGCTGTTTTGTCGGCCCAGCCTGAATTGTATAATCAGAATGCTGAAGGAGGATTTTCGCCTCGCCCGGAATCGCGACCACTGACTAAATTTGAGCAGCGTGGTGCTCGATTGGGGCATGGTGTATGGGATTTGATATTTATTCGACGGTAGGATCAGGATTGGTATACTTGCTTAAAGTGGCTATACCCCATAGAATTCTATTTTTTAGC
>CAZDYY010000477.1:0-1613 GCA_964509745.1 uncultured Legionella sp.
AATATGCGTTGGGAGCCAGATATCAAGTGCCTCTCGATAATGCCTGGATATTTCGTGCAGATACAATCGCAGCAGAGTTGGAAAATGCGCCCAACATAAATGGTATACGTTTCGAATTGCGCAGGAAATTTTAAACGATGACGCATTTTGCAAAATCTAGCTTCAACAAAATAGCAGTATGGATATATGCCAGTTTAGCCATGGCTGTTGTTTCCATTGCTCATTCAACTGCCCTGCCACAAGATAATGGGCATAAAAATCTGGGGAATGCTACTTGTGGTAATGAATTTTGTCATGAAGCTAAAGTGCCATGGAAAACTTCTGTAGTACCTCAAAATGAATTTTCCATTTTTGCCTCAAAAGACGCACACGGAAAAGCGTATAAAGCTTTGCTTAGTGAAAAAGGCTTGTCCATTGCCAAAAAGCTGGCCTTAAAAAAGCCAGCTCACGAAGAGAAACTCTGTCTTGATTGTCACGCAAATAATGTCGCCCCTGAACAGAGGAGTCGCACATTCAAGATTGAAGATGGCGTGAGCTGTGAAGCCTGCCATGGCGGCTCGGATCGCTGGTTAGAGACACATGTTTCAGGCGCGGGTGATCACGCAGATAATATAGCCGCTGGTTTATTTTCGACAGAAGATCCAGTCAAGCGTGCAAGCTTATGCATGTCGTGCCACGTTAATAATGATAAAAAATCCGTTAACCATCGAATGATTGGTGCAGGGCATCCAAGGCTTGTATTTGAACTGGATACTTACACAGCGGCCGAGCCTGCTCACTACATTGTGAATAACGACTACAAGAAAAGGAAGGTCGTCGTTAGCGCCATTCAGACCTGGGCATTAGGACAAGCGAAGTCCGTGCAGATATTGATGGACGGTATCAACAACCCTGTCATGTTTAGGAAATCAGCCTATCCGGAACTCTCGTTTTTTGACTGTAATTCTTGCCATCATAGAATGTCTGATAAGCGCTGGTCGGCAAAGAGTCCTTCGCAAAATGGCCCTGGCGTACCTCGATTGAATACGGCCAATTTGCTGATGCTAGAAATTCTTGCAAAACAAGTAGACCCAACAATCGGTAAGCAATTAAACAGAGAGATTCTCGCGCTTCACCAATCGACAAGTAAGGGCAATGATCAAACTGCTCTTGCTGCTCAAACGCTACGAAAAACAGCATCACAACTCTTCGAAAAATTTGCAAGCTATCCATTCAGTCAGCGTGATCTATTGAGCATGCTGAACAATTTAGTTCAAGAGGGTGCTGACAAAAAATATCTGGATTATGTGGCGGCAGAGCAAGCTACCTTGGCGATTTCAACCCTTGTAACAGAATTGCATCGCAATGGAAGTGTTGACGAGCAAGCGTTTAAAAAAATCAATCAGGCAATGGATCCGCTATACAAATCTGTTGAGTCTGATGAGAGCTACAAAACTGAAAACTTTAAAACGGCGTTGAGTCAATTTGAAAATGCATTCAAGCGTTTGAAATTGAAAATTTCATAGCAATCGCGATCCCAACATCAGTCAAGGTTGGAGAAAAAAACCCCACTCAATTTGCCTGCTGACATTACAATTTATCCCAAGAAAGTATTTGGTGAGTGCCGCTGTCAC
>CAZDYY010000478.1:0-1613 GCA_964509745.1 uncultured Legionella sp.
GCTACTTTCTCATGAGAGAATTCAGAGATATGGATCAATCCGTCAGTTCCCGGAAGAATTTCAACGAATACACCGAAGTCTTTAATTGCTTTCACTTTTCCTTCGTATTCACCACCTTCATCAACTGTCGGAGGGAATGCAATCATACGGATACGTGAATTAGCAGCGTTCATATCTTCTGCGTTATTAGACATGATCTGAACACGTCCTTCACCAGTTTCCAATTCTTCAATTGTAATGGTTGTGTTCGTGTCTTTCTGGATTCCCTGGATGATTTTTCCTCCAGGTCCGATAATCGCTCCAATCATATCGTTAGGCACATTGAATGCTTCGATACGTGGAGTTTGCGGTTTGAAATCCGGATTCGGAGCTGCGATTGTTTCGATGATCTTGTTCAAGATATGTAAACGTCCTGCACGCGCCTGATCCAAAGCCTGGATCAATACCTCGTATGGTAAACCATCTACTTTGATATCCATCTGACAAGCAGTGATTCCTTTAGAAGTCCCCGTTACTTTAAAGTCCATATCTCCCAAGTGATCTTCATCTCCTAAGATATCAGACAATACAGCAAATTTACCTTCATCAGCAACCAATCCCATTGCAATACCGGAAACCGGTGCTTTGATTTGAACACCACCGTCCATCAATGCCAATGTACCTGCACAAACTGTTGCCATAGAAGACGAACCGTTTGATTCAAGGATATCAGACACCAAACGAATCGTGTAAGCATTATCATCTGGAAGAACCGGCTTCAATGCACGTAATGCAAGGTTTCCGTGTCCGATCTCACGACGGGAAGTTCCGCGTAATGGCTTAGCTTCACCGGTTGAGAATGGAGGAAAATTATAATGTAATAAGAATTTTTCTGTTCCGTGGAAAGTAACTCCATCGATCAATTGCTCATCCATTTTACCACCAAGGGTCAATGTTGTCAACGATTGAGTTTCCCCACGAGTAAATACGGAAGATCCGTGAACCATCGGTAAATAATCCACCTCAGCCCAAATCGGACGGATTTCGTCGAATTGACGACCATCAAGTCGTTTTTTCTCATTTAACATAACCCAACGAACCGCCTTTTTCTTTACTTCGGAAAAGTAAGTAGAAATGAATCCGCCTACCAACAACAATTCGTCTTCAGTAAATGCCGCTTTCACTTCTGTTTTAATTGCGTCGAACAATTCTGTACGTTTCGCTTTATTAGCAAGCCCTTGACGAGCAACTTCCTTACATTTCTCCATTGCCAATTCGTACACTTTCGCTTTCACGGCCTCATCATGAGTTTCGTGAGAGTAAACGCGTTTCGGGTTAGCCGTTGGGATCAAAGCTGCAAGATCCAATTGGAACTGACATTGCTCTTTAATTGCAGCGTGTGCAATTTTAATTGCTTCGACCATTTCCAATTCAGAGATTTCTTTGAATTCTCCTTCGATCATATTCACATCCTTCATCGTACCTGCAACCATCATATCGATATCTGCCGATTTCATTTGTTCCATAGTTGGATTCAGAACCCACTCACCGTTAATACGACCAACACGTACTTCAGACATTGGTCCGTTGAATGGAATATCAGATACTGCAATTGCAGCAGAAGCTGCCAAACC
>CAZDYY010000479.1:0-1604 GCA_964509745.1 uncultured Legionella sp.
ATGGCGACACGCTGGCGCTGGTCGAAACGCTGGGCCTCGTGAAGGATGGCTGGAACGGCTATAACGTCCTGCACTTCGCGGCGGCTCGCATGGGCGGCCTGATGCTCGGTTACGCGACCAAGGGTGGCATCAAGGCGGTGGCGCAGGCCGCGCCGAAGCTGCTGATCTCGCTGGGTGCGGATGAAGTCGATTATAGGGCGTTCGAAAACAGCTTCAAACTCTATGTCGGCCATCATGGCGACAAGGGCGCGCACGCGGCGGACGTGATCCTGCCGGGCGCAAGCTATGCCGAAAAGGCGGGCACCTACGTCAATCTGGAAGGCCGCGTGCAGTTCGGTGAAAAGGCCGTGTTCGCGCCGGGCGATGCCCGCGAGGACTGGTCGATCCTGCGTGCGCTTTCCGAAGCGCTGGGTGCCAAGCTGCCGTTCGACAGCTTCGAACAGCTGCGCGCCGAAATGGTGAAGGCGGTTCCGGCGCTCGGCGTCGAGGGGCTGGCCGATTATGGTTGGTCCGTCCCGTCGCTGCCGACCGGTGCGACCGGTGAGTTCGGTTCACCGATCAAGGATTTCTACCTCACCAACGCCATCTGCCGTGCCAGCCCGACGATGCAGCAATGCTCGGCCGAGCTGATCCATGGTGTTGAGTATGCGGAGGCCGCAGAGTGACCGCTTTCTTCCAAGGCCTCGGCCTGCCTTTCGAAGGCGCCTGGCTGCTTTCTACCCTCATCGGCATTTTGGTCATTGCCCTGCCGCTGATGCTGGCCGTTGCCATGATCATCTATGCCGACCGCAAGATCTGGGCGGCGATGGCGCTGCGCCGTGGTCCCAACGTCGTTGGTCCGCTCGGCCTGCTCCAGTCCTTTGCGGACGGTCTGAAGGTCTTCCTTCAGGAAACCATCATTCCGTCGGCCGCGAACAAATCCCTGTTCCTGATCGCGCCGATCATCACCTTCACCGTGGCGTTGATCGCCTGGGCTGTGGTGCCGTTCGGCGTGGGCGTGGTGGTGTCGAACATCAATGTCGGCCTGCTCTACATCCTCGCAGTGTCGTCGCTGGGCGTTTACGGCGTGGTGTTGGCCGGTTGGGCGTCCAACTCCAAATATCCCTTCTACTCGGCGATCCGCGCTTCGGCGCAGATGATCAGCTATGAAGTCTCGATCGGCTTCATCCTGATCACGGTCGTCCTGTGGGCCGGCAGCTTCAACATCTCGGCCATCGTCGAGAGCCAGAAGGGCTATTATGGCTTCCTGAACGGCAACGGCTTCAACCCGCTGCTCTTCCCGATGGCGATCATGTTCCTGATTTCGGCGATGGCCGAAACGGCGCGCGCGCCGTTCGATCTGACCGAAGCGGAAAGCGAGCTGGTCGCGGGCTATCAGACCGAATATTCGTCGATGGCCTTCGCCCTGTTCTGGCTCGGCGAATATGCCAACGTCATCCTGATGTGCGCGCTGAACGCGATCCTCTTCTGGGGTGGCTATCTTCCGCCGTTCGATTGGGCGCCGCTCTATCTGGTGCCGGGTATCATCTGGTTCCTGGCCAAGATCCTCTTCTTCTTCTTCGTCTTCTCCTGGGTGAAGGCGACGGTGCCCCGCTACCGTTATG
>CAZDYY010000480.1:0-1590 GCA_964509745.1 uncultured Legionella sp.
AAAACTGGTGGATTATGGTTACTGGTATGTTCCAGACGGGCGTTCAGCAGAACAACAGGCTGCGTTTCAACAGGTTGAAGTCAAACCACAGGCCATGGAGTATATTCTTTCCACAGCCGCAGGATTTCGATTTAACTACAGCATCGACAACCTGAATGGCGTGGAAACCGATCCTGAACCGTTTAAACAGGCCGTACAACAGCAGGTTCAGGTGTATTATCAGCAAGGGTTGCCAGCACGGGCTGAACTGTTTTGCAAGGCTTTAAGCGAGTTTTATGCGCCGCTCATTGCCTGAAATGAAGCAAGCACGCCCTGCAAGGGCAATGTTATAAAAAACTGGAATGTTTAAAAGGAGTTTGTCGTGCGGTATCGTTGTTTAATCAGAAAAATGGTTGTCCTGACCAGTTACAGTGTTGTTTTCGCCCTATCCACCCCGATCAGTCATGCAACAGAAGCCAGTGCAAATTCAGCAGCAACATTGCACGCGGTGACGGTTGACCCCCGGATTTCGTTTGAGCAATATCAAATGCCTGATCAAATCAAACCCCTGGGCGTGATGGGCTTGCATGCACTGATTGATATTGATCCCGTGTTTTATGGCGGCCTGGGTTTATATAGTGGTGAGACCGGCGAAAGTGGTGGCTATTTTGCGCTGGCACTTGAAGGCGGGATACAGCATCAGCTGTGGCGTCAACTGTCTTTTGATGGCGGCGCACGGATAGGTGGCGGAGGCGGACACAGCACACCGGTTGGCGGGGGCTTGTTTATAGAACCTTATCTGGGTCTGAAATATGACTTCGGGCCATTCCGGGCGGGCGCATATTACAGCTATATCAATTTTGTTTCAGGCCAGATTAACAGCCAGCAGGCGGGAATTGAAGTCAGCACACCGTTTACGTTTCATTATGTCACAGCAGACGATCTGGCACCTTGCCTGCATTTTTCGCAACTGCAATTTCCCTTTTCAAAGTATCTCGGCGCATCACAAAATTACGTTGCCGCAATGTACAGAACGTATTTCCCGGGTAATGGCAGCACCACAACAGCAAATCAACCCATCTCATCCAGTATCAGTTTTGTCGGCTTTGAAATGGCGCACTATTTTTCAAATCATGTCTTTGGCTTTTTTAACATGGCTGGTGCCTTTCATGGCCATCAAAATGGTTATGCTGATGAATTGCTGGGACTGGGGTATCGCTTGCCCCTCAAAGGGTCGCCATTTGATGCCCTGATTAAGCTGGCTGCAGGCTCCGGGGGCGGCGGTGCTGTGAATACAGGTGGCGGATTTATCTATGAACCAATGGCCGGGCTGGAATATCACGTCAACCAGGAGATCGGTATCGAACTGAATGCCGGTTATATGCAAGCCCCGCAAGGTACGTTTCAGGGCACGGAAGTGAGCCTGCTGCTTAAATATTATTTGCCAAATGCTGTAATTGGTGCTGCCAGGGACGATGCCGGAACAGATGACCAGTCCCGGTTTGAACCATGGCGTATACGCGTATTGAATCAAACCTATCTCAGACCTTACTCGCAAACGGGTATGGTTAACCCAACCATGCAATTGCTCGGCGGTGATTTTGATTACTT
>CAZDYY010000481.1:0-1586 GCA_964509745.1 uncultured Legionella sp.
CTGTTTTTCAAGCAACACCCCGCCAATGATCGACTGTTCGGCCTCAACGGAGTGAGGTGGCCGTTTCAGGGGATCGGCTGATTGCTGTTTACGCGTTTGCAGCTCTACCATGAGTACCAACAAGAAAAATAAAGTGGATTGATTATAATCGTCTATCAGGAAAAAGTAACGTGGTATAATAAATCGTGCTGTGCTAACCATCAACCATTGAGACGTACATGAAAAAAGCAGTCATTCTCCTGTCCGGCGGTCTGGACTCCACTACTTGCCTGGCCTGGGCCACATCACAAGGCTATACCTGTCATGCCCTGAGTTTTGACTACGGCCAGAAACACAATGCCGAACTGAATGCCGCAAAACGAATAGCAGAACAATTCAAGGTAAAACAACATGAAATGATCAATCTGGCATCGCTGGGTCGTCTGGGTGGTTCGGCATTAACCGATCAAAATATCAAGGTACCTGACCATGACGGCTCAACCAGCATTCCGGTAACCTATGTACCCGCCAGAAATACGATTATGCTGTCGATTGCCCTTGGCTGGGCAGAGGTTCTTGATGCAGATGCAATTATTATCGGGGTCAGTGCAGTTGATTATTCAGGCTATCCTGATTGCCGCCCGGAATACATCAAGGCGTTTGCCGACATGGCAAACCTTGCCACAAAACGTGGTGTTGAAGGCAATCCTGTGCGATTGGAAACCCCGTTAATTCGCCTGAGTAAAGCAGAAACAACCCGCCTTGGCATATCACTGGGTGTTGATTATTCACAGACTGTATCCTGTTACAAGGCTACAGATGAGGGACTTGCCTGTGGGAAATGTGACAGTTGCTATTTGCGAAAAAAAGGGTTTAACGACGCCGGCATTGCTGATCCGACTCGCTATATCCAGGCACCCTGAGGCGGGCGATTGCCCGCCCCGGACGTGTTTACCGCACCCAGACCTGGGTGCGTCCCAGCAACGACATGCCAATGTACCCGCGCACATACAGCTTGTTGCCTTTAACCGTCACTTTTGCACGATAGATTTTACCTGTTTTGGCATCCAGAACATGCCCATCATCCCAGACACCATCGCCTCTGTCTTTCAAACCCCAGAGAAATTGCAATCCCTTGATGGGCTTGTTTTTAAACCCGTCGGGACATTTAGAACAAATTCCCTTGTCGCCTGGTTGTGGAAACACTTTTACGATGGTTCCGTTTAACGTTCCGTTGGTTTCGGTCAACTGTACGACGGCCCTTTTTTCATTCGTTTTATCATCAACCGTTGTCCAGTTTCCAACTGGAGATTCTGCAAACGCCTGTGGCAAATACAAAGCGGTCAGTACTAAAAAGAACAATATTTTCAAGTGTTTCATAACGGATCTCCCTGGTCACGTCCTGAAATCATATGTGATGGCTGGATGTTTTGCAATATTGATATTTATGTTACGATTTGCTTTCACAGCAATGATCGGCATCCAATTTATGCGACACAGCATGCAACATGACAATATTATTTTTCAACTGGCCAATCATTATCTGCCCAAAATTGCATTGCGCCTGGAGCGGCTGTTCCTGTCCATTGAACAGGCTTGTGAAGAAT
>CAZDYY010000482.1:0-1582 GCA_964509745.1 uncultured Legionella sp.
AGCGATTACCGAGGCGGTATTTCGTGACAGTTTGCCCTGGATGATGATGTTGACAGGAGCGGTGGTTATCTATGCGGTGATCCTGTTGAATCGACTGTTTAAATTGCAACGCTTTATCCAGCTGTCCATTCTCGGGATCGCGATTGGCATGTATTTGCCCGTCACTTCTTCATTTCCGCTGTTTCTCGGTGGAATGATCGCCTGGTTTGTCAAACGCAGGCTGGTTGCCAAAAGCCTGGATGATCATCTCGTTAATCAGGGTAAACAAACCGGTACGCGTATTGCCTGCGGACTGGTCGCAGGATCTGCCTTGCTGGATGTTTTGCTTGCCATACCGTTTTCTATTTACCATAGTCCTGATGCCTTGAGTCTGGTGGGGGCTGGCTGGGATAGTTATGGCCTTGTCCTGGCGGTGGTAACGATTGTTGGGCTGGCGAAATGGATGGAGCGACGAATCTGCAAGTAGAGTTCCCCGGTCAAACAGGTTGAAATTATATCAATATGACTATATAATGCTGTTTTATCTTGTGAAGTCAGTCCATGCTCATTCGGTGATACATGCATTATGTTAAAGGTGCCATCAATGAAATTCCGTTTCGCGCAAGCTTTCCTGGCGCTGTGGCCACTGATATTGAGTTTTATTTAACCCCTCAAGCGCGCGAAGATGCGTTGCGCAGACTCTGCGACAAGCATATCAATGCGAAAAACTCAGCTTTCAGCTACATGTTTCAGAGTTTTTTAGCCAAATTTCAAGGCAAAATAACGCATGAAATGAATGAACTGCAAGATCAGCCGGACAAGCTTCGTGATATCAGAAACATGCAGGGCTGGATGTATGATCTGCATGAATTGTCTGTGGAATTTATCGATTTTGAGTATTTCATCAACAATCCAGGGCCGGACCCGATAAAATGCCTTGATGATTTAGTGACGACTCTGGATCAATACGCTGTTGAAATGCAGCGAAAGATCAACGCCATTCAGAAGCAAATGGAGTCAAGGCACTATCAGAATACCCGGTCAATACAAACTCGTCTTAATCAGTTGAACCATACACTTGGTACAGGTATTAACCGGTTTCGGCACCAGATTCAGGCATTTCAGTCCAGGGCAGCAAGCAAATCAGAGGTTGCGCGTCTGGTTTGCATTCAGACCAGGGATATCCGGGTTCAGTCACTGGGTACCTTCATGGCGGATCAGATGATCGCGGTGCTGGATTGCGGAATAAAAGTCGCCTATGACATCAGCAACAATCGCTTGTATGATTTATTTGAAGTGCCGTCCTGCATTGCTGTTCTCTCAGATGCCAAGAAACTCATTTATCTGAAGGCTCACAGTCTTGATGGTGCTGAGTATAACGATACGTATGCAGTGATTCGGCCGGAAATGATCCATGCCATGACGGGCAAGCCATTAAAGGAAGATAACCAGTGGTTTTCGGTCAAGCCATATCTTGCTTCATGGAATGTGTCTGATGTGGATGAAGTGATTTGCCTGGTCACGGGAGAGTCGTTTGGCGATAAAATACCCCCGCCATTTTATGTCTCCCTGAGCCGGTTTGCAGCCAGCATGATCGAGCTGG
>CAZDYY010000483.1:0-1580 GCA_964509745.1 uncultured Legionella sp.
AAGCATTTCTTAATGAGCTGCGACGCAAGTCAAGTGCTTTTGCTACGTACCGAATCAAAAAACCTGATGGTTCCATCCATAACATTTTTGACCGGGCTTTTCGGATAAACGATAAAAATGGCAATGTATTTTGTTTTATAGGTATTGCAATGGATATAACTGATATACAAGAAGGCCCAAAGTATTTGCAAGCACAACAGGATATTTTACGTCTGATGGAACATGACAAAAAGCTAAGCGAACTTGCGCCAAAAGTTCTTAAAAAGTTGTGTCAAGTTTTTAATTGGGAATTGGGTGAAATATGGCTGATTGACGAATCTGGAAAAGTATTGCGCTGCGTCAATATTTGGCATAATGACACGCAGAAAATGATCAATTATTTCAGTATCGATCATAGAAAACTGTCTTTGACAGCGACCATAGGCATATCACTTTATCCAAAGGATGGAACTGACAGCAAAACGTTAATTACAAACGCCAATCTGGCCATGAGTTACGCAAAGCAACAAGGAGGAAATAAAAGTGTATTTTTTACGAAGGAATTGACCGCCATCGCTATAGACAAATTGGCCATGCATGAAGATTTGCGCCTGGCAATCATGAATCAGCAGTTTGTTTTGAATTATCAACCTCAAATCGATTTAAAGACCGGAAAGATGTGTGGAGCTGAAGCGCTGGTCAGGTGGAATCACCCTGTTAAGGGCTTTATTTCTCCTCTTGATTTTATCAGTTGTGCAGAGGAAACAGGGTTAATTATTCCATTGAATGAACACATCATGCGCATGGTTTTTCAACTCATAAAATCAGACTGGAAAGGACCTCCAGTGTCTATAAATATTTCAGCACAACAATTTAATGATAAATACTCTCTCGTAGAATACCTTGAATCGCTTATGCGTGAATTTGCTGTAAACCCCAAACATGTTGAACTGGAAATTACTGAAGGCATGGTTATGGAGGGTACCCAGCATAACATCGCAGTGTTAGGTTCGCTCCACCATCTGGGATTCAATATTGCGCTGGATGATTTCGGTACCGGCTTTTCTTCCTTCAGCTATCTCTATCGGATGCCTGTCGATAAAGTAAAAATAGATCGCGCGTTTATTAATGGATTACCTGACAATCAAACCAATGGCTTGCTTGTCAAATCAATGATTAAAATGTTGCATTCCTTAAAAAAAATAGTTGTCGCAGAAGGCGCAGAGACAAAGTCTGAAATTGAATTTCTTAAAAAAGAAAAATGTGATATCGTCCAGGGCTATTATTATTACAAACCCATGTCGACGGATGACTTTCTTGCGCTGATTTCCAAATTGAAAAAGATTGGATAGCCAAGCCCCTTCCTGCTCACTCTCCATATGGGGAATAGGTGATTCAAAGGCACTTTTTCCCAATTCCCGAAAATATACCGACCAAAATATTCACAGCAACACCACAACATAATTCAGTGAATGGGCCCCGCGGTCTTCGCCGCGGGGATTCGGCGGTGGGGTTTTTTCATAAAGTCGAGATAAAGACTGCATGAGAAAATCAGAGTGGCGCGAGTATTATGAGTGGTTCCCGCTGCAATTTACCCCTGC
>CAZDYY010000484.1:0-1575 GCA_964509745.1 uncultured Legionella sp.
GCTGAACCCTCTTTTTTCTGTCTTGGCCACGAGCGCCTGACCACACTTTCGGCCAATCCAGCCAGGAGACTGGTGGGATGTAAAAAGGGGTCAACCTGTAGCAGGGTGACCCCATTTGTGTGTTTGCTATGGCCGCCGGCCGGCTATTTTGACGATGCGGTCTTGCGCCTCAAGGCGACCTTGATCTTCTTGATCTCCTTGTTCATCTGCTGCATGTCACGCTCGATGCCGAGCACGTTCAGCCGCAACTCGGTGATCTGCATGGCGAGCTTTTCGTTGGAGGGGATCTCCCTTTGCACCGGGGCGGCGGATGCCGGTTCGGCAACAGGGGTTGCGGTCGCTTCCGCGACGGTCTCGGTCGCCGGGCTGAGCGCCCAACCCCCGACATACCCGGTCACTTTGCCGTCCTGCGAAGCGACCTTCACCCAGCCTCCGGCGCACGATTTGTCGGCAGTGACCTGGGTGTCCTTCTTAAGGATGGTCAGTACTTTTGCTTTCTTGCTCGGGCTCTTGCGAAGACGGATCTCCGACGTGTTGACGGTACAGATGGTGCTCTCAGCCAGAGCTGGGACTG
Organism: uncultured Legionella sp.; assembly: GCA_964509745.1. GTDB lineage: Bacteria > Pseudomonadota > Gammaproteobacteria > Legionellales > Legionellaceae > DDPF01. The sequence continues at coordinate 575 of CAZDYY010000484.1, forward strand.
CGAATGCTGCAACGGCTGCAACGGCAAGTACGGTAGTGCGGAACTTATTGCTCATGACGTCTCCTTTTCTTATGAGTTTCCCGACCACAGAGGTCAATGCTGAATTTAAAAAGGGAGGGGACGCGTGGCTGTGGATGCCCCGAGAGACCGTCCTGATTCGGCGGAGGGGATAATATCTCTATTATGAAAATTATTCAATAAAAAATACTTCCTGTAAGTTTAATGCCATAAGGTGACGCGCCATGAGGGTGGCGCAGTGCCACTGATACTATCTCGCTGCTGTCCGCTGCATTGCCGCCATCTGCCTGGCCTGTCTCCGTTTGGCCCTGTCTACCTGATGCATGATCCTGTTGTACTGAGCGATGCTTACGTAATCCTGCGTCAATTCCATCCGCGCTGCGGTGGCGATCTCCTCGTGATGAGCCACGGCTTCGTGTAGTTGCGCATACTCATAGCTGGAGATTTCACAGCCGTCGTGGGGATTGCTCTTTCTAAACCCCTGATTGGAGGCAACAAGTGCGATTACTGCGATGATCACAACCAAGATGAAAGGCGTCTTTTCCATGGTTTCGGCATCCTTGAGTCAGCAGCATGCGGGTTTACTCTGTTATCGGCTGGATGTCGTGTTACTGAAGCTGAATTATGAATAATAATATTTTATTGGTACACGTGTAAGGGTGGCATTGAAAACGGCAGCACCGCGATCTCTCAATCAAGATCCGGTGCTGCCGTTGCCAGTTGCTAACCTCGATTACACGCTTCTATGCTAGAACCTTTCAAAGCTGCTGTCGTCGTCATCGAGTTCCAGGGACAGACCGCTTGCAGCAACGCGTTTCTCTACCGCCGACGGTGGGCTGCCGGCCTGGGTGAGCATCTTCTTCCTGCTGATCGGTTTGATGGCAGAGGATTTTGCTCCCTTGCCAGGCTGCTTTTTCGCGGCGCTCTCACCCCCCGCCACCTTGAAGAAGCCTATGGAATCCTGCAACTGCTCCGCCTGGCTG
>CAZDYY010000485.1:0-1571 GCA_964509745.1 uncultured Legionella sp.
GGCGGGGTGGGCTGAAGAATGACATCAGGCCCCAGAACAGTTCCCTTGCAAGATGCAAGCAATGCCACCAGGGGTATTGTCAAACACCACACAGGCAGCGAGGAAACCGCTGAACGCCAAACACCTTTAACCCGCCTCACATCATGCATCGTATCTTATTCCCGGCTTAAATGTTGCAGCATGTTGTCAATTGCAGAAATGGCTTTTGATGTGATCTCGAACGAACGCTGCGCTTCAATTAAATTGACCATTTCCTCAACAATATTAACATTGGATGACTCCAGCGCGCCTTGTCGAAACTTGCCAAAACCTTCACTTGCAGGGGTACCTGCAATTGGCGTTCCGCTGGCTACAGTTTCTTTGTAAAGGTTTTCACCTACAGGCTGCAAACCGGCTGGATTAATAAAATCATACAGTTCAAGATTGCCCACCTGTTCGGTTGCGGTATCATTGGTAACGGAAACAATCCCATCGGGACTGATGTTGATTTTGGTCGTGCCAGGGGGGATGGTAACCGGAGGCTCCAGCAAATATCCATTAGGCATTACCAGTTGACCTTTTTCATTCAATTGCAATGAACCTGCCCTGCTGTATGCCGCTTCAGATTGATTGGGGATCTGTACTTTTAAAAATCCATGACCTGAAATGGCCAGATCAAGTGGATTATCCGTGTCGATTTGCGACCCGTCGGCAAAAATTTTCTTGTTATCAGCCAGCCGGACACCCGTTCCAATCACCACACCGCTGGGTGAGTTGGTGGTTTCTGACGTTGATGAGCCCGGTTGGGTCAATACCTGATAAGCAAGATCTTCAAATTCAGGGCGATTTTTTTTAAACCCCGCCGTATTGGCGTTGGCCAGATTATTACTGATAATGCCAATTGCAGTATGATGTGCTTCCAGGCCTGTTTTGGCAGTCCATAATGCTGAATCCATTGCTGTACGCTCCTGTTTGATATTGCTATATTGCCTAGGTTGTAACATCCAGTAATTGATTGGATTTTACGCTGTCTTCCTCAATCGACTTCATCGCCTTGGTATGCATTTCAAACTGCCTGGACGTATCAATCAACTGCGTCAAGGCCATCACTGCATCCACATTACTGCCTTCCAGTGCCCCCTGGGTGACTTTCACCGTTGTTGAGGGAATGGCAGAGGTATTTTCATCCATCAGATGAAACAAGCCATCCTCGCCTTTTCTCAATGCATTAACCGGCACATCCACCAGCCTGATATTGCCAAGTCTGGTGATCTGGGTCTCACTTTGTCCTAGCAGCCGGGCAGACACCTCACCATGCTCATTAATGCTGACTTTCGTTGACAAGGGTATGTTAATCACTCCTTTGTCACTTAACACCACATTGCCCTTGCCGGTGACCACCACGCCATCCTGCGTAACCTTCAAATTACCGGCACGGGTATAGGCTTCCTTTCCATCCTTTGTTTGCACAGCAATAAAACCAGGACCACTCAGGGCAATATCCAGATCATTCCCTGTATCAATAATTGGTCCCTGGCTAAAGTCGGAATACGTACTGCCGGCAGAACTGTACACACGCGTTTGCATTGCAT
>CAZDYY010000486.1:0-1571 GCA_964509745.1 uncultured Legionella sp.
CAGCAATAGTCTGGAGGTTGGTCATTAGTTTAACATTTTCTGCGATGTACTGCCCGACCTCATCTACAAAGAAGTTTAGACGGAAATTGGGAGATTGCCGCTCGATATATGCGTGCACTTGCTCCGCAAAGTCTTCAATGGAGACTCGATACTCGCTTCGGTATTTGTCCAGTATCCCTATAGCGGACGCCTCATCATCACCAGTGGCTTGGGCATAGGCTTTCGCAATGTTTTTTGCCTCGAGGAGAGACTGTTCACGGCCTTTTTGCCATGATTGACCAGCTGAGAATTCGTAGGCTGTTTTGAATTGTTCATAGCAACCACGGCTATCAAGGTCTCGCTCGAATTGGGCAATATGTCCATGCTTGCCATAGTAGCCGCACATCTCGTCGAACACCTTCACGAAGACAGCAAGGAGCGCATCAATCTCTTTTTTGCTAATAACGTCCGCTTTCTGGTCTATGTTGAACAAAATACTTTTTGATGGGATGGCAACCGCTCGTTTGAGATCTCCCCGCAGAATTTCATTATCGCCACACTTAGTCAGGAATAGATCAAGTGCAAAGGCACCGTCTATTTGTCGGTTTTCAATTAAAATTGCCAGCATCTTCAAGAGGTGAGATTTACCAGACCCAAAGAAACCTGAAATCCAGACACCATTAGCTCCTTCGTAGTTATTGTAGGCATCTAAAAAAGATTCCAGTCTTTTTTCAACTTCTTTAACTAGTACGTACTCTTCAATTTCGAGACGCAGACTTGCTTCATCGTCAGCCTTGATGACTCCCTCAATCGGACGGTCAACCGGTTTGTTAAAAATTCTCTTAAGAGTCATCACGTTTACCTTTATTATACTTCACAGTGAAAAATATTAAATGCCCGATAGTATTTATCGTCATGTAGTCTTCCGAAAAGATCGAGAGATGCTCCTGATTCCAACGTATGGGTGTAAGCGCCAGGGAAAAACATCACGGTCGGCTTTTCTTTAGCTGTGCTTTGTAAATTATTCAAAACGTTGTGCGAGCGAATATAGGGAAACACCTCACCAACACCGGTTAGAAAAAGAACTTCAAAATCCACGTTTGACAGCTTGGTCGCAATAGTCGGTACAAGATGTGCTTCAGGATCGAGCACTCCTTGTAACAACTCTTTGAATTGGTCTTTGGAGACAGACTGCTCCATCTCAAGAATTTGCTCCCAAATACCACGCTCTTTGAGAATTTCAATCGAAAGGTCGTACAGATTAATTTCTAGAATGCGAATACCAACCTGATCAAGGCGCTTTATCAACTGGCGTTGAAGTCGTTCCATTTCAACAGCCTCTTCCGCCTTGAAAGGACAAATGAAGAAAGGTACCTCATTACCTAGCCCTTGTTTGTTGAGAAAGCGTTGGCCAGCTATAACTGAAAAAAGATGCTGAAATCTGTCTGGCATTGACATTTTTGCTATATCTGCTGACACTGCTCTATCTCCTTCAGATCAGATTCAAATAAAGGGAAATACAATATCTCTCTACGACTGCCTTGATAGATCATGTCCAACAATCTCGGACTTAGTATAACGGCATGTATCAT
>CAZDYY010000487.1:0-1569 GCA_964509745.1 uncultured Legionella sp.
CTGGCTGCAACAATGCCACGACTACCAGCTCAGGCGTACTGCCGATTATCATGAGTTCCTGCGCCGCATCAACGGGGATTTACCTGACAACTGGCCTGCAGACAGCCAGGCCTTTATTACTGAATGCCAGAAAAGCAGCAAGGCCATGGCAACACGCAAAACATCCCAGCAATGTCTGGAGCATTATGCCGCCATGTTGCCGGAAATGCTCGGTGGTTCGGCTGATCTGACCGGTTCAAACAATACGGACTGGTCAGGCAGTCGTGCCATTACGCATGATAGCTTCAATGGCAATTACCTGCATTATGGTGTGCGGGAATTTGGCATGTCAGCGATTATGAATGGCATGGCCCTGCACGGAGGATTTATTCCCTACGGCGGAACATTTCTGGTCTTTGCGGATTATGCCCGCAATGCCGTTCGTCTGAGTGCCCTGATGCAACAACGTGTGATCTTTGTCTACACGCATGACTCGATAGGCCTCGGCGAGGATGGCCCTACGCACCAGCCCGTTGAACATGCCGCCATGTTGCGCATGACGCCCAATATGCACGTCTGGCGACCCGCTGATCTCAGCGAAACAGCTGTTGCATGGCAACAGGCAATAGAACGGCACAATGGCCCGTCATGTCTGCTGCTGTCGCGCCAGAATTTACCCGCCCTGACCCACGGCACTGACAGTTATGAACGCATCAAGCGAGGCGGTTATATCCTGCAGGATTGTGAAAAAGCACCGGACGCGATCCTGATCGCAACCGGTTCAGAAGTGCATCTGGCGCTTGAAAGTGCTGCACGGGCAAAAACACTGGGTCTTCAGATCCGTGTTGTATCCATGCCATGTGCCGAGCGTTTTCTGGCCCAGGATATGACATATCAGGAACAAGTCTTGCCTCGGGCCGTACGCAAGCGAATTGCCATCGAGGCGGCAGCATCCGCCTGGTGGTATCGTTTTGTTGGCCTGGATGGTGCAGTGGTTGGCATTGATCGTTTTGGCTATTCAGCACCTGCAGAAGATGTATACAAGGCACTGGGCATCACAGTCGAGCACATCCTTGCAACCTTGAGAAATTTATTTGATCAAAAATCCGGAGAAGTAGTATGACAATACGCGTTGCAATTAATGGCTATGGCCGCATTGGTCGTTGCATTTTACGTTCAATTTTTGAATACAACCGCATGAATGAATTTAATGTGGTCGCGATCAATGATGTATCCGGTATCAATACAACGGCCCATCTGACCCGCTATGATTCGACACACGGCCGATTTGGCAGTGACGTCAAAATTGATGGCCAGCATATGGTTGTCGATGGCCACCCCATCCTGATCACCTGCGATCGCAACCCCAAGAACCTGCCATGGCGAGAGCTGGATATTGATCTGGTATTTGAATGCACCGGTCACTTTACACAACGCGAAGGTGCCATGTTGCACATTGGTGCAGGTGCTAAAAAAGTCCTGATATCCGCACCTGGAGAAAATGCTGATGCAACCATTGTCTATGGTGTGAACCAGCACATTTTGAAAGCTTCGGATACGATTGTTTCCAATGCATCATGCACCACGAAT
>CAZDYY010000488.1:0-1565 GCA_964509745.1 uncultured Legionella sp.
ACTTGTACCCGATTAAAAAGATGGGCATCTTTGTAGGCGTTTAATGTTTTATCCATTAATGCCTGATGACGTGGCGTGAAATAATAATGAAATCCTGAAAGATTATTGGCAAACTCCGTTTTTCCTCCATTTGACCAGGTGTTCAACGTAGGCAAAAGGGTTGCAACAAAACCTTGCACGTATTCTCTGGAAATTTGGTTTTCCTTGATTAAACCACCATTGGCACTCATTGCAGGAGTTAACCAAAACTCAAAGCGTTTGGGCATGTTGGTAAGCGTTATAATCAGGCCTGCCACAATCAGAATGAGGACTGTAACAAAGGCAAGTAACAAGCGATTGATATGATTTAAACTGTCTACTTTTTTCCAATAATGAAACATGGGTTTACCTCACGAGTTTGGATTTTTGCCAGACACCAATATGGTGAAGATAGGGAGAGCGCCTTAATCCCCAGCGCGCTAACAGCAGCATGGTCTTTTTCATCATATAACCATGGGGTTTTCCTGCCTTGATAGATGCTGCATGTTTGGGACAGAGAGTAATGGATACAATAAAACCCGCGATGAAACCAACACAACCACAAGCCAGTGGATATCCAATAAAAAGACCGGCCAAAGAGAAAAAAACACTAATGATCGGTGTTGTAACAAGTACTATCCAGAATAGTTCTCTCAGGCTTAGCCCTTTATAGGCCTCATAATCATGAGACAGATGGCGTGAGGATGGTTGATTCATAACGCTTCCTAAATCTTGAATTTGGTGATCATGCTGTAACCGACGTAGCCCGCTACAATACTGATGGCAAGATAAGTAATTCCCATGACAGCAAAAGTACCAAAGGCTACCATTGAGCCATCATTTTTCTTTGATTCTTCAATCCCATGCTGAATGGTGGTAATGAATTTGATAAAACTCATGACTGCTGCGATAAAAAGCAACAAACCTAAACCTTGCCGGACATAGTTACCGGTTACAGTCATCATGCTTTTATTACCATCACTAATGTCATCTGCGTTTGATATTTTGGGAAACCAGTTATCAGCAAAAAGTGCAGGTGCATAATTTAAAGTAACCAGCCCCAGACTCATTTGTTGACCCCAACGTTTCATACTTGCAACCAATTTTTTCATCTCAACTCCCCTTAACGATTAAAATAAGAATGAATAAACAAAACCCCAGCACGATACGGATTAGGCGCGACCCAAGCAGAATGATAAATCCTTCCTGCTCTTTTTCCGTATTGCCCATAAATTGATTGATGCACCAAATTAGTCCGATAATGACCAGCATGATGGCTACAAACCGGATACAGCCTGAATAGGCACTTGCAGCAGTGTCGCCTGCTGCCTGCTTGAAACTTGCTGCAAAAGTTGTAGCAATATCCACTTTGCTCATGATTACTGTCCAACAAAATCAAGCGCTAGAGGCTTAATGGTTTTAGGCTCAATGGCGGGTTTATTGATGCAATCAATCAGCGCATTGCGAATAGTCAACAGGTCTGTACGAAGCCCTGCGTGGGTTTTACCGTCAGAACCTTCAAAATTCTCGATATGCAATTGAATACG
>CAZDYY010000489.1:0-1564 GCA_964509745.1 uncultured Legionella sp.
CTGGAAGATGACCTGAAGGGCAAGTCCGAATGCTCCCCCAAACAAGGCCAACAACAGAGCGGTTTCGCCCATGCTCAGGGCACCGACCGCGCTGAGCCAGGCAGCAGCTCGGAGCGACAAACCCCCGGCTACGCGAGGCCGGCGGTGCAGAACCGGCACCGCGAGCCCCCAGCCGAACATTTGGATACAGAGAGGATACTGGAGCTGGCTAAGAAAGAACCTGATTTTGCCGCGAAGTGGCGACGCATTATGAACGGGAGCAAGAGGCGTCAGCGAAGTGCTGGCCGATGCTTGCGGATCCCGCGGCTTCTTCCAGTTGTCGGGCACTTTGCCCGCAGAAAGATCCTTCCTCACTCGTTCGAATCCCTCGGAGGCTTCTCGGTCGGATGCCTCCCAATCATAAACTTCTGTGCTCCCGGGACCCCTGCTTAAGAATAAATAAGCCCATTGGCCGCCAAATCCAAAGGCGACCTCGGCTTGCCTGATCGAGTCCACAAATTGAATCACCGTGGCACGCTCGCCCGCGCTCAGAAGTTCGTAGGCCAGGTTAGGATTCATCGCCTGAAAGCCGGAATTGCCCTTGCTGAAGAGATGGCTCGATGGATTCACGGCTCCCAGCAAGTAGTCTTTTGCCAGAGCCAGGTCACCCTCCTGCAATGCGATTCGGCCGAGGAGCAAACTTGCGCTCGTCAGATTATATTCCGCCCAGTTATGGCCCATCAGCTTGCTCTGAATTGCGCTCCACCACCGCTCTTCCCGCGCAGTCCTTAGTAGCCTTGCCGACAGCTCCTTGGCGCCGGCAAAATCGCCCGCTGTGAACCGCGCATTTGCGATCGCACTTTCGACCACGTAACTCCCCCAACCCCAGGCCCATGGGGTCTTGTTGCCCTTCGCTTCTTCCAGGCTGGCTATGCCTTCGTTAAACTTGCCTTCGCGAATAAGATCCCACCCGCGGCGATAGAGGAACCACCCCCCAGCTTTCGACTTGAGAAACTCCAGTTCCATTTTCTTGGAACTCCGCAGTTCAGCCTCGGCTTCGGCCGACTTGCCCTGGCGCTTGAGGGCTTCAATGAGCTTGTCGAGCGCAGCAGCGGTGTCGGGGTGCATCAGGCCGAATAATATTCGACGCAGAGCCAGCATCTCTCGAAACATCCGCTCGGCCCGACCGAATTCGCCGAGTTCCATAAAGTTGTCGCCAAGCGTGTCGAGCATCTCGTTTCTGGCTTCCGGTGGCGCCGCGGAGTCTTGGCTGACCTGGCCTGCGGTCTTGTCCAATGAAGGCAACAGCCGCGTTTTTTCGTGCGCAGCTAGCGGACCCGCAGCCAAGCTTTTGAGAATCTCTTTGAGCAACGGCAGCGAGTAAGCACTCTTGGCTTCCTCGAGTTTGCTTTTTTTCTCATGTGCGCGGGATTCGCGGACAATCCGATCCATCTCCCCAGACTCGCGCCAACCGGCGCGCTGGGCTTTTTTCGCCTCTCCCGCCGCCTCCACAGCAAAATCGTGGGCCTTTTTTTCCCTCAGGTATGCCGTGGTGGCAACGAGGATGCCGATCGCCAGTGAAGCG
>CAZDYY010000490.1:0-1564 GCA_964509745.1 uncultured Legionella sp.
CGATCGTCGGGTGGGTGTCGTTCATCTGGAACACGTTGTCATTGGCGAACTTCGACAAATCGCTGTTGCCCGCCGCGTGCCACTGGCGCAGCGCGTCCTTGAGGCTGGCCGAGGCGAGGAAATACTGCTGGCGCAAGCGCAGCTCCTTGCCGTTCTCGCTGCTGTCATTAGGGTACAGCACCATCGAGATGTGCTCGGCGTGATTTTTTTCCTGCACCGCCTCGGTGTAGCTGCCGGCGTTGAATTCGTCCAGGTTGAAGGCATCGGTCGCGGCCGACTTCCACAGACGCAGCGTATTGACGGCGTGGTTGCGATAGCCCGAGATCGGCATGTCGAAGGGAATCGCCAGCACATCGCTGGTATCGACCCAGCGTGCATGACGGACACCTTCCTTGTCGGTGAAATGCTCGGTGCGCCCGCCAAACTGCACGTGCTGAATGAACTCCGTCCGCTCCACTTCCCACGGATTGCCGTCGCGCAGCCAGTGGTCGGCGTCTTCTTTCTGGTAGCCGTTTTCGATGCGCTGGCGGAACATGCCGTATTCGTAGTGGATGCCGTAGCCCATCACCGGCAGGTCGAGGCTGGCGCAACTGTCCATGAAGCACGCCGCCAGCCGCCCGAGGCCGCCGTTGCCGAGACCGGCATCGGGCTCCTCCTCGATCAGTTCTTCCATTGAATGGCCAAAATCCTGCAGGGACGCACGGGCCGTCTTGTCCAGATCGAGGTTCAGCACGTGGTTGGACAGGGCGCGGCCAATCAGGAATTCCAGCGACATGTAATACGCGCGGCGCTTGCCCGGCAGGTCACGGCGAGCATAGGTGTTCATCCAGTCGGACATGAGGCGGTCGCGCAGCGTCCATGCCAGCGCCCGGTAGGTGTAGACCGCCGGACAGTCCTGGAGAATGCGGCCCAGGTGATAGAACTGGTATTGCTTGATGTCCTGCCTGATCGCATCGGTCGTCACCGGCAAAGATTCAAGCGTGGGCTGGCAAGCCTGGAAAGGCGTTAGATCTGGCATGTTGGTTCCCATGGTTGTCACGAATTCAGTTGGAATACAGGTCTAGATAATGGGCGGCGCTGTCAGACCAGTCGAACGACTGCTGCATGCCGGTTTGCTGCAGGCGGCGCCAGCGCGGGGCCTGCCGGTAAAGTTCAAGCGCGCGCCGGATGGCGTCGAGAAAACCGGCGGTGTCCGGCGACTCGAATACGAAACCGTTGGCACTGGCGTCGGCCAGCGCCGCTTCGTCGGCATCCACCACGGTGTCGGCCAGACCGCCGGTTTTGTAGACGATGGGCGGGGTGCCATAGCGCAGGCTATACATCTGGTTGAGACCGCAGGGCTCGAAGCGCGACGGCATCAGGAACATGTCCGCGCCGGCCTCGATCAGATGCGCCAGCGATTCGTCGTAGCCGATCTCGACAAACACCCGGTCCGGGTGCTGCCTGGCCAGCCGCGTCAGCTTTTGCTCGTAGCTGACCTGACCGCTGCCCAGCACGACAAAACGCGCATCGGTTTCGGCCAGCAAGACCGGGATCGCTGAAACCGATGCGCGTTTTGTCGTGC
>CAZDYY010000491.1:0-461 GCA_964509745.1 uncultured Legionella sp.
AACAAGGACAGTGCCATTCTCATCCTTAGTTGCCATGCGTCTATTCTAATTCGTTCATCAAGATGCGTAACCGACAAAATCAGCAATTCCCAAACCTTGTACTGATATTACGCGCTTTCGTGACAGAGCGCAGATGAGGCCTTTGCGGGTTACGGCAATAAGCGATTTTTCTGCTGCCACTGACGAAGTCTAGCACTTTTGGCAATTAACTTGACTTTTCTATTTTTTACGCAAACAATGTAATTCATCAATATGTGCGGGTATGCACTAATTGATAGAGAGAGAGCATTATAAAATCGGGGGCAGCGTAACGTGAGCTTCTTGCTTTTAGCGCTCGTGTGATTAGTTAATATGGAAAGACGCTTTTATGGCAACTGGTACAGTCAAGTGGTTTAACGATGCTAAAGGCTTCGGCTTTATCACTCCGGATGATGGTGGCGAAGATTTGTTTGCCCATTTCT
>CAZDYY010000491.1:471-1559 GCA_964509745.1 uncultured Legionella sp.
GGCTTCAAAACCCTCAAAGAAGGGCAAAAAGTATCGTTCGAAGTCACGCAAGGCCCCAAAGGCAAGCAAGCTTCAAACATCGACAACGCCTGATTATCAATTAGGACCCGCTAAGACCCCCGCCAAAATCGGGGGTTTTTTTATTGCAGTCCTTTATTCGATTTTTTCCATTCGTTATTACTATGTCTTCACAAACTTTATTGACCGATATAAATGGTAATAGTTCAGCGTTCAGATTAATTTGTATTTCAAATACTGTTACGTAATATTGCGCTCAAACAGATTTAATCGAATGAAAAAGAAAAGCCGGGAATCCCCGGCTTTTCTTTAAATAAACATTTATTAAAATTACATATGCTCGATCATCACATCGCCGAAAGCGGAGCATGACATCTGGGTCGAGCCTTCCATCAGGCGCGCGAAGTCATAGGTAACTTTCTTGGAGGCAATAGATTTTTCCATTGAGCTCACCAGCAAGTCGGCTGCTTCAAACCAGCCCATGTGACGCAGCATCATCTCAGCCGACAAGATCAGCGAACCGGGATTCACATAGTCTTTGCCAGCATACTTTGGTGCCGTTCCATGAGTGGCTTCAAACATGGCCACTGAGTCGGATAAATTGGCGCCCGGCGCAATGCCGATGCCGCCTACTTGCGCTGCCAATGCGTCAGAGATGTAGTCGCCATTCAGGTTCAGCGTTGCAATGACGCTGTACTCGTTTGGACGCAACAGGATCTGCTGCAAGAAAGCATCGGCGATCGAATCCTTAACGATGATTTCCTTGCCGGTTTTTGGATTCTTGAATGAACACCATGGACCGCCATCAATCATCTGTGCACCGAATTCTTTTTGCGCCAGAGCATAACCCCAGTCACGGAAACCACCTTCGGTGTACTTCATGATGTTGCCCTTGTGGACAATCGTCACGGATGGCTTGTCATTGTCGATCGCATACTGGATTGCCTTGCGCACCAGGCGCTCGGTACCTTCGCGCGACACCGGCTTGACGCCGATACCGGAAGTTTGCGGGAAGCGGATCTTGGTGACGCCCATTTCCTTGATCAGGAAATCAATGATCTTTTTCGCGC
>CAZDYY010000492.1:0-1554 GCA_964509745.1 uncultured Legionella sp.
ACAATAGGATTCGAGCCCTTCACACAGGCAAGTGTAACGCTGCCGGTTGCGGTACCTGCACTCGCGCTGGCTGGATCGTAACTGCCGAAATTAACGGAGTTGGCACTGATCTGGCAGCTTGAGGATACATAAGCGACGACATTCAGGACTGTAGATGAAGAGCCTGCCGCGCTGGCACTGCCGCACAAGGCAAGTAAAGAACAGGATGCTAAAACGATAGAAAGCTTTTGCTTGTTCATGTTGACTATCCTTATCTGTTTCGTTGAAAGGATTCAAATTGTAGGGATTGGTGCCATGAATTTTTATGTTCTAAATTAAGGTCCAGTGAATAAAAAAATTGATATGGAAATTTTATTTTTCATGTTGAGTCGTGTGCGCCAGATCATGGTCAAATTCACAAAGAACCAATTGATATTGATGCGCAATGATGAGTAAGGATGAGTTTTATGATGGGCATCTTGAACGAACAGGCATTTCAGGCAAAACCCGTTTCTGTGCAGCAGATTGTTGAGTCAAAAAGCTGGACGTCTTCATTGCTCAGTTTCCGCTGTACGCGTGCGCCTGAATTCAGATTCTCAGCCGGCCAATATGCACGCATCGGACTTCCCATAGAAAACGGAATGATTTGGCGTGCCTACTCGATGGTGTCTGCTCCGCTGGAAGATGATCTTGAATTTTTTGGCGTACTGATCCCCGGCGGTTATTTCTCCGGAAAACTCAGGGAACTGCGCGTCGGTGATCCGATCTGGATAGAGCGGGAAAATTATGGCTTCATGACACCGGACCGTTTTACCGATGGAGAAGATTTATGGATGCTTGCCACCGGTACCGGTCTTGGCCCCTTCATTTCGATTCTGCGTGATGACGCGGTCTGGCAGCAGTTCAAGCGACTGATACTCGTGCATGGCGTGCGACACGACGAAGAGCTTGCTTATCAAAGTGAGCTGATCGGCATGCAGGCTGCTGTGCTGACGAACAGTGAATTGGCACGACTGCACTTGATTCAGTGTGTGACACGGGGCTCACAAGAAACGGATGACGTAACGCTTAGGCCTCTCCTAACGGCGCCGCGACTGATAAAGCGAATTACCGCAGCACTGCTGTCAGGCGAATTGGAGCTGGCGGCACAGAGGCCACTTGACGTGAATACTTCACGGGTGATGATGTGCGGGAATCCGCAGATGATTGAAGATACCAGGAAGCTATTGCATCAGCGCGGCATGAAACCATGCCGGCGTTTGTATGCGGGGCAGTTTTTGACTGAGAATTATTGGTAGTAAAAAAGGGTTCCAGCTTAAGGAACCCCTTTTTTAGTCCGATAAAATTAATTGAACGACTTGCCCTCAGCCGCCAGCTTCGCCAGCAAAGGCGCAGGCTTCCACGCATCGCCATGACGACCTTTAGCGTAGCGCTGCATGGCCATGACCACGTTCGACAAGCCGACGGTGTCGGCGTAGAACATCGGTCCGCCGCGATACAGAGGGAAACCATAACCAGTAAGGTAGACCATGTCGATATCGGAAGCGCGCATGGCAATACCCTCTTCCAGAATCT
>CAZDYY010000493.1:0-1551 GCA_964509745.1 uncultured Legionella sp.
GCTGCATTGGATGGCTCTGCCCACTGGAACCCTCTGGATGAAATCCGAATCGGCACGGAGTATGAAGTGGGGGATGTGCAGAACATGGCAACCCTGATTGTCGATCCTGATGGCAAAGGTCTGGAATCGCACTGGCAGAAAACATCACAGGCCTTGTTGGTCGGTCTTATTCTGCATGCGCTTTATAAATCAAAGAATGAGGCTACTCCTGCAAGCCTTCCGCACATTGACCGGATGCTGGCATCAACAGAAATTAACATCGCCGACTTGTTGATTGAAATGACGCAATATCTTCACGCGAATGGTCAAAATCATCCCGTGGTTGGCGCTGCCGCTCGCGACATGATAGACCGCCCGGAAGAAGAGGCGGGCTCTGTTTTATCGACGGTGAAATCCTATCTGTCTCTGTATCGAGACCCAATTGTGGCGCGCAATGTCAGTGATTCAGATTTTTGCATCAAGGACTTGATGTACCATGACTCACCGGTCAGTTTATACATTGTGACCCAGCCTAATGATAAAACCCGTCTTCGACCGTTGGTGCGCGTCATGATGAACATGATTGTGCGTCTGCTGGCCGATAAAATGGAATTTGAACATGCACTTGGCGCGCCACCTAAAACACACGGCTTTCTGGCTAAATTCAAAAAAAATCGGCCATCTGCATCTTATGTGCGCTCGAAAAAGACCTATAAACATCGATTGCTGGGGATGATTGATGAATTCCCAAGCCTTGGCAAGCTCGATATTTTGCAAGAGTCGCTGGCCTTTGTGGCAGGCTATGGCATCAAATTTTATCTCATTTGTCAGGACATCAACCAGCTGAAAAGCCGTGAAAGCGGTTATGGCCCAGATGAAACCATTACATCCAATTGCCATATTCAAAATGCCTATCCACCCAATCGCATTGAAACCGCCGAGCATCTCTCAAAGCTCACCGGACAAACCACCATCATCAAAGAACAAATCACCACCAGCGGGCGTCGTGCGAGTGCGTTGTTAGGTCAGGTATCGCGCACCATTCAGGAAGTACAACGCGCTTTGCTGACGGTTGATGAATGCTTGCGAATGCCAGGACCTAAAAAGAATGCTGAGGGGCAAATAGAGGAAGCGGGCGACATGGTGGTGTACATGGCAGGTTTTCCTGCAATTTATGGCCGGCAACCCCTTTATTTTCAGGATGCAATTTTTACCGCACGTGCCGCGGTAGTTGCACCCAACGTGAGTGATACGTTGCGCTTGGCGCGGATTCAAGAGGAGTTGATTTCCATATGAAGCCTATATTAAATCGTGTGGTGAAGGTGATCACCATGTCAGGCATTGCACTCATCACACTGGGATGCGTCTTGCACGTGGTTGGTCTTCGTATCAACACAAGCTCAAGTATTCCCGTCGGTCTTTACTGGATGACAAATCGACCCATGGCAGCAGGTGAATACGTTATTTTTTGCCCACCCAATCGGCCTGTATTTCAGGAGGCATTAGCCAGAGGCTACATCAAGGCAGGTTTTTGTTCCGGTGGTTTTGGTTACATGATGAAAAAAATCATGG
>CAZDYY010000494.1:0-1548 GCA_964509745.1 uncultured Legionella sp.
GAATACATGTCCGGCATCGTGTTTGATATCACCGATCAAAAACAGAAAGAAAAAGAACTGATATTAGCCAGGGATGTGGCTGAAAAACTGACCAGGGAGGCCCAATCTGCCGATCAGGCCAAAACTGCATTTTTGGCAGCAATGAGCCATGAAATCAGAACCCCCCTGAATGGCGTGATTGGCATGCTCAGTTTATTTTCAGATGATAATTTATCGAAAGAGCAGCTGGAACGATTAAAAATAATTCAATTATCCGCAGATGCTCTGGTCACCGTCATCAATGATATTCTCGATTACTCAAAACTTGAATCAGGTCATCTGATCATAGAAGAAGTTGACTTTGATTTACGCAAAATGGCTGAAGATATCATTGATTTAATTGCCCCCCCGGCACATGAAAAAAATCTGGCAATAGGCCTGATAATTGAAACCAATGTTCCAATATGGGTCAAAGGGGACCCGGCCCATATTCGTCAGATATTGACCAATTTACTCAATAATGCCATTAAATTCACCCCGTCCGGCGAAGTGTATTTACGCGTTTCACTAGATCAAGGCCCTTCAGGAAAATCCCGAAAAAAATCAAAAGTAATGCTTCGTTTTGAA
Source organism: uncultured Legionella sp. (assembly GCA_964509745.1). Lineage (GTDB taxonomy): Bacteria > Pseudomonadota > Gammaproteobacteria > Legionellales > Legionellaceae > DDPF01. The sequence continues at coordinate 607 of CAZDYY010000494.1, forward strand.
ATTGTCGATACGGGCATCGGGATTTCAGATGAAACCAAATCCAAACTCTTCAAGATGTTTTCCCAGGGGGACAGCTCCATTTCCAGAAAATATGGCGGAACAGGTCTTGGGCTTGTCATTTCAAAGCGGCTGGTGGAGTCCATGGGCGGGGACATTGGTGTAGATAGTACGTTTGGAACGGGAAGTACATTCTGGTTCACGCTAAATCTCGGAAAAGCGGTCAAAGAGCAACCGGTAACGGAGTATGAAGACATCCCGGTTGTCAACAACCTGCGCGCCCTGGTGGTTGATGATAATACCATTAATCTAAAAGTAACCACACAACAGGCTCATACCTGGAAAATGCGTTGCGATACCGCTGATAACGGATTTGAAGCGCTGGATAAACTGGAAGCCGCAACGATGGAAGCGGACCCTTATCAATTGGCACTGATAGATTTTGATATGCCGTTGATGAATGGCATTGAGCTGGCAGAGAAAATTCGCTCCAACCCCGAACTTGAACAAACGCCACTCATTATTATGACATCATTTGGACAAACCATACCCAATGAAGTATTGCTAAGAGCCGGAATCACCTCGTCATTAACCAAGCCAGTCAAACAGTCAACATTATATAATTGTATTATTTCAACCTTGAAAAAAACCCGCCTGCCAACACATGCCATTCCAGAAAAGGAAGGGCAACACATGCTATCGCATGCCCTTTTAAACCCTGTGAAAGCTGAAAATACTAAAATACTGGTTGCAGAAGATCATCAAATTAATCAACAAGTCATATTAAAATTGCTACAAAACCTGGGGTTTGATCAAATCACAATTGTAAATGACGGCATTGAAGCCATTGAGGCCATGGAAACTGGCACCTTTGACCTGATACTGATGGATTGCGAAATGCCCCGCATGGATGGTTATAGTGCAACACGCAATATACGGAAATTA
>CAZDYY010000495.1:0-1547 GCA_964509745.1 uncultured Legionella sp.
TGGGCAGCCCCTTCCTTCTCGTCCAGGCAGCCGTACCTGCGCGCGACCTCCTTTTTCAGGTCGGAAAGGAGCGGGTAGCGCAGCGCACCCAGGTCGCCGCGCTGCACCCAGGCGAGGTGGGAAAACTTGCTGTCGGTCGATGCGCCGAGCACCACGGTGTTGAGCCTCTGGAACTCCCCAAGGGCCCGGTCGAAACCCTTGATCTCGGTCGGGCAGACAAAGGTGAAATCCATCGGGTAGAAGAAGAGCAGCACCCACTTGCCGCGGTACTCTTCCAGCGTGATCTGCCGGAATTCCTTCCCCGGCGCGGTCCCGACCAAGGCCTCGAGCGAGAAGCCGGGAGCGGGCTCGCCGACCTTGGCCCCCTGCTGCTGCGATACTGCGGCCGCGTTCGAGGGAAGCGGTGTCGCAAAGATAGAGAGGGTGAGTGCGGCCAACAGTGTCAAGGCGGAAAATTTCATCGATAGCTCCTGTGAATCCGGGTGCTGGACATGTCATTTATGTCCTGTCTGGTACACTATTCGGCTGGTACATGATACCGTCACTGTTTGGCGCGTCAACTATGAGGAAAAACTTTCCAGTTAACTGGTTGTATGATATTGAAGACTTCTGTGGCAGTAACAGCTGTATCAAACTCACATAAAAGGAGCAATGGTAATGACTGAAGAAAAAAATCCCGTGGTCATCATGGTGACCTCGATGGGCACCGTAAAGATCGAGCTCTTCAAGGATAAGGCACCCATCTCCGTGCGTAACTTCCTTTCCTATGTCAAGGATGCCTACTACGACGGAACCATCTTCCACCGCGTGATCAAGACCTTCATGGTGCAGGGGGGCGGGCTGGACGAGAACATGCAGCCGAAAAAGACCAAGTTCGCCATCAAGAACGAGGCAAACAACGGCCTCAAGAACCTGCGCGGCACCCTGGCCATGGCGCGCACCTCCGTTGTGGACAGCGCCACCTCCCAGTTCTTCGTCAACGTGGTGGACAACGCCTTCCTGGATTACGCCGGCAAGACTCCGGACCGTTTCGGCTATGCCGTTTTCGGCCAGGTCATCGAGGGGATGGATGTGGTGGACGCCATTCGCGAGGTGAAGACCGGAAACAAGGGGGGACACCAGGACGTTCCCGTCGAGCCGGTCTTCATCACGTCGATGAAGCTGGTTGAATAAGTAAAGGGATGGATGGACCTGTTTCAAGGGGCGGGCGAAACAACGGCGAGCGGCTGGCGGGGAACCGTCAGCCGCTCATTGCGTTTGCAGGGTCAAGCGCGCGGTGATGCCGGGGATGGGGGTGCCGTTGGAGTCGTGGGCGGAGAATTCCTGGATCGCGATGTCGCCGTCGCTCAGTTCGACACCCGGGGCTACCGTGCAGTTGACGGTGGCCAAGGGGCCGACGGTGAACCCGTCGGGGTGGGAGATGTTGACCCGCATTGCCGTGCCCGGGCCCGTCGGCGGCAGGATGTAGCTCGCACCCGCGAAACTGCCGCTTGGGGCCGGCTGCAGCACCTCGGGCGGGAGCAGTTCGCCACCCGAAGTGGCCGGCG
>CAZDYY010000496.1:0-1546 GCA_964509745.1 uncultured Legionella sp.
CTTATCGTTCCGGCTTATAACGCAATCGAGGAAAAGTACAAAGGATTTGAAATCACCTCAAAATGGATTAAATCCATTGTTGATAATAAACCTGTCGACAAATTTTCTGATGCCCCGCTTGTTTCCTCATTAACTTACGTGCTGCTAACCGCACCCTATATTGCGTTTGGGTTATATGAAACAGGACTGGGACTATACCAGACAACAAAGGCAGCCAACCGCGCACTAAAAAGTTATTTAAATCAGGCAAATCATTCATTAAACACGGTTGTTCATTCTCACGAGGCGATGAAAAAGGAATTGATGGCTGGAAGGCAAGCGCCCAATCCTGACGATAAACCGTCTCCCTGATGAACGAGTAACACCGTTTATTTTTCCCCGGTAATCAGGTAAATCGTAAAATCAAAACGATATTCTCCCTGGAATTTTTTCTTGCACTCAACATCAAAATAATCCACCATGGCTTGATTAATTTGTTTGATTTCATGTTCCGGAACCTGGCCTTGATAAAAAGCAATGCCGTTGACAAACTTTTCAAATACATCCAGGGAAGGCAGAATTATAAACTCACGACAGAGCTCAACGCTCAGATTTTTACAGGCCAGATTGCCCAGCTGTTCAGATAAATGATCCAGCCGTGAGTAATCTACCGGTGGATTAAAGTGCGCAAGCGATCCAAACCGGCCTGATTTTTTCAAGGCGTAATAGCCCATAATATAGGGATCATCACCGGCAGGAAAAAGAGCCAGTATTTTTCCACCGGACTTTAATGCATTCAGTATATTTTCAAAAGCCTGCTGAATATCAGCAGCCCATTGCAAACACCAGAACGAGACGACGTAATCAAATTGCCGTTGATATTGCATGGTGAGTACATCGTCATTTTTTACGGAAAAATTGGGATAATCCCGGATAACATACCTCGCCAGTTGCAACATATTTTCTGAAGCATCAATACCCAACACCGAACCATGGGGTACTTTATCCAGGATCTTCCTTGTAAACGCACCATTTCCGCAACCAATATCCAGTACCTTGTCATCCGGTTTCAGCTGCAAACGAGGCAAAAAAGGTTCTGCAACGATAGCCTGAATGTATGATCCAATAGCATAGTCATTTGCTGGCCACTCCTGTGCTGACATATCAATCTCCCGGCAGTGATGTGCATATATCAACTATAGACCTTTCGCTTTGATTTATCCTGCACGATTAGCCAGACCTGGCAAAATTGGCCACTGTGGTGCCTGCTACGCCAATGTCTTCGTTATCATCCAATCCAGACATGCCGTGTGATGTTAACTTTTTCTAAAAATAATTCATCATGCGAAATGATGAGCATGGCTCCCTGATAATGCAGCAACATTTCTTCAATAGCGTTGATAGATCGTAAATCCAGATGATTGGTGGGTTCATCCAGAATAATCAGTTGTGGCGGAACGTTTGAAAGCAAACTGATGGCGAGTCCCGCCCGTATTCTCTCTCCACCACTTAACTCAGCCACGTTTTTTTCAGCAGCCATATTGCGAAACTGCATGGAGGCAAGGGC
>CAZDYY010000497.1:0-1535 GCA_964509745.1 uncultured Legionella sp.
CAGCCCCCTGAGCCTGTCGACCAACGATTCGTCCTCCCGGTAGAGCACGCCCCCTCTTACGGCATCCGGCACGTGCTCCGGGTAGGCGAGCCGGTCGGGCAAAAGCGGCGTGCAGCCGCAATAAAGGGCCTGCACCACGGAGGCGCCGAAGAACTCCTGACGCGATGTGACCGGCAGGATGTCCGCCCGCCAGAGCCACCCCGCGTAATCGGCGAACTCCTTCACGTACCCCCACTGCAGGACCCTTGCACCCAGCCGCTCACGCGCCTTTTGGAAGACGGCGGGCGCGCGCCCGAAGGACTCGCCAAGCACCGCCACCCGGAAGTCGACCCCCTCGTCTGCCAGCCGGCAAAGCGCCTCGAAGAATGCCTCGGGATCCTTGTCGAACTCCCATCGGTGGTTCCAGAGCAAAACAGGGGGGAGTGCTCCCTGCGGTTCACCCGGACGGTGACGGTCGAGCCTTTTCAGGTCCAGGCCAAGCGGCAGCACCCGGCTCTTTCGCGCTATCAGTTCCACTGAGAAAGCGTCGGCATGGTCGGGAAAACCGTTCAGGAAACCGGGGAGCGCGCCCAGGAAGGAGTCCCTGTGATAGGAGGAGTTGAAGAGGACTGCATCGGCGGCGAGTGCGCTTACGTAGTTGATGAAGGGGTAGTGGAGGTCTCTTTGTGCGGCACGGTCCGGATCCCCGGGGGACCAGGGGTAGGTGAGCTGGTTTTCGTGGAAGTAAAGGGCGGTGCGGCAGCGCGCGCTCTTCTGCCTGGTGAGCGCCAGGAAGGTGGTGAGATCGAGCATGTCGGTGGCGAGTATCAGGTCGGACTCGCTCTTGCTCGCAAGGAAGCGGGAGGCAAGCGTTACGGCTCCTCCGTGCATGCGCCATTTCCAGTTGCGGCCGGGAAGCGTCAGGAGCTCGACCTCGTGGGCGGAGAGCGACGCGTACTCCCGCGCCCAGGACGCGTGCGAACCGGTGAAATATGGCTCAACGAGGGTGATGCGCATGCAGTCGAGCTCCTTTTGCTAGAACATGAAGCGTCGCATGCTGATGTTGAGGAGGATTCCCACCCCCACCATCGAGGTGACCATGGAGGTCCCGCCGTAGGAGAAGAAGGGGAGAGGAACCCCTACCACCGGGAGCAGGCCGATCACCATCCCCATGTTGATGACGATGTGCCAGAAGAGCATGGCGGAGACACCGACCGCAAGAAGCGACCCGAAGCGGTCGTTGCACCTCTTGGCGATCGCAAGCCCCCACAGGGTGAGGAACAGGTACAGGGTGAGCATGAGCAGGCAGCCGGCAAAGCCCCACTCCTCGGCAAAGACGGAGAAAGCGAAGTCGGTGTGCTGTTCCGGCAGGAATCGGAGCTGCGACTGGGTCCCCTGCATGAACCCCTTACCGAAGATGGCGCCCGAGCCGACCGCGATCTTGCTCTGGATGATGTGGTAGCCGCTCCCCAGGGGGTCCAGGTCCGGGTTCAGGAAGTTGTAGACCCTCTTCTTCTGGTAGTCGTGAAGGCCGAATTGCCACGCGAGGTAGACGG
>CAZDYY010000498.1:0-1530 GCA_964509745.1 uncultured Legionella sp.
GCCTGAGTAATTTTACTCACACGAGCCTGCTCAAACCGGGTGCCAAGATTATGTTTGAATTTTTCAAGCAGAACAGGCACACCCTCCTCTCGCCGGCGCCGGTGTCCGATGGGGTATTCTATCGTGACCAGCTCGCTCTCGCTGCCGTCACTGAATGTCAGTTTAATGCTGTTTGCAATCGAACGCTTGTCAGGTGCAAGATAATCACGTGAAAACTGCTCATTTTCAGTGACATGCATTTTTGTGCGCAAAAAATCAATGCGTGGATCTTCTGCAGCAGCATCTTCGTAATGCTCTGCTTTTAAATCACCATAAATTAAACCAATCGCTACCATATACTGCAAGCAATGATCACGATCAGCCGGGTTATGCAAAACACCGTGTTTACTGATAATCCGGATTGCCGAAGCATGGGTGATCAAATCAATCCGGACAATATCCTTGAGCCGCGCCATGGCCTGCGGATGCAGGATTACCGCACATTCCACCGCTGTTTGTGCGTGAAATTCAGCAGGAAAGGATAACTTGAACAACACATTTTCCATCACATAACTGCCATAGGGACGCTGGAATTTAAACGGCTGGTTGTCAAAGAGCACATCATAAAATCCCCACTTTGGCGCAGTTAACGCACTGGGATACCCCATTTCACCGGCTGCAGTCATTAATGCCAGACGCACGGCACGTGAGGTTGCATCGCCTGCCGCCCATGATTTTCTGGAGCCCGCATTGGGGGCATGTCGATAAGTTCGCAGGCTCTGTCCATCTACAAACACCTGCGACAAGGTGCGCTGAATGCCTTCGCGATCAGCCCCAAGCAACACAGCCGCACACGCAGCACTGGCCAGTTTAACCAGAATGACATGATCAAGCCCGACACTGTTAAAACTGTTCTCCAGTGCAAAACACCCCTGAATTTCATGTGCCTTGATCATCAAGGTCAGGACATCATGCATGGTAAGGGATGGCTTGCCCTGTTTTATATTCTGGCGACTGATATAATCAGCGAGTGCAAGAATCGCACCCAGATTATCCGAAGGATGACCCCACTCGGCAGCCAGCCATGTATCGTTAAAATCCAGCCAGCGCACCATGGTTCCGATATTAAATGCCGCTTGTACGGGTTCCAGTTCATAATCCGTTCCGGGGACCCGAGCACCACCTGGCAACAAAGCCCCGGGTACGACAGGACCGAGCAGTTTGATGCATTCCTGAAAACCCAGAGCCAGCATGCCGCATCCCAGTGTGTCCATCAGACATAACCTGGCGGTATCAAAGGCAAGCGTGCTGCTTATCGTCGTGTCCATCATATAGTCAGCAATGTCACTGATGACTGAATCATAATCCGGTTTTACATTATCTTCCGCGATGGTTTCATGCATGTCAGATTCTCGCATCAATAGCCAGATATGGCCTTGCATCAGGGCCAGTATATTCCGAAGACGGGCGAATCAGACGATTATCGGCGCGTTGCTCAAAAATATGTGCCGACCAGCCGGTAATTCGCGACATCACAAACACCGGTGTAAA
>CAZDYY010000499.1:0-1526 GCA_964509745.1 uncultured Legionella sp.
GGATAACAGGGCATTGTCCTTGATTGCGCTGTAGATACCGTCCAGATGATCAGGCACGGTGGTTAAATAGCAGCTGGACAATTGAGGGCGCACAGTCCCTGAGTTGAATAGCGTTGGTGTGGAAGACATGTAATCAAATGATGATAACAGGGTATAAAACTCAATGGCCTTTGCTTCCCTGTTTTTCTCACGAATCGCCAGACCCATGGCAACACGCATGAAAAATGCCTGGGGCAATTCATAACGAATACCCTTGTCATGAATAAAGTAGCGGTCATACAGGGTTTGCAAGCTTAAATAAGTGAACTGCATGTCGCGCTCGGGTAACAGGGCTTTCCCCAGTTTGTCCAGATCAAATTCAGCCAGTTTCGGATCGAGCATGCCTTGTTTGATTCCGTGCGCAATACAGGCTTTAAAGTAGGGCGGATACAGCGTTGCCATTTCATCAAATGTGGCATCGCTTTTCAGGTGTAATTTATCCAGCGCCTCGGCACGCATGCTGTCCAGTAATAAACGTGCGCTGACATAGGTATAATTGGGTTCTTTTTCAACCAGGGCACGAGCCGCCATGATTAGCGCCTTGTGTACATCATCCAGGGACGCCCGGTTATACAGATTACGCATGGCATCCTTGATGACAGGATCGGCTGTAACGTTTTCCAGATTACGGCATGCTTCATTAACAATCGTGTTTACCCGTTCCATGTCCAGTGGCTGCAGTGTGCCATCAGGCATGGTGATGAGCATGGTCTTGCTGTCGGCGGCGGCCTGTTTGACTTCTGCGTCGCGTGCCTTGCGGCGTTCCTCCCGGTACAGTACATAGGCAACAGCTACCTTGTGCTGGCTTTTGCGCATCAAAGCCAGTTCGACCTGATCCTGAATATCTTCAATGTGAATGGTACCGCCACTGGGTAAACGACGTTTGAATGCCTGGGTGATGTGTTGAGTTAACTCATCAATTTGCTGGTGGATGCGGGACGATGTTGCTGCATTGCCACCTTCAACAGCGATAAATGCCTTGGTAATGGCAACCTTGATTTTATCTTCATCATATCGTACAACTTTGCCATTGCGTTTGATGGTCTTCAAGATACCTGGTTCATTCGCATTTAATTCCAGCTGATTTGGGTAGGTAACTTCTTGTATCGGCTCAAGAATCTCTGACATTGTTGTCTCCGCTGATGAAAGTGTCCGGCATGAAAACACAATATGTAGTTGTTTTTCAGCCCCATACACACAAGATACGGTATTTCGGAAAAAACATCAAGTGATAAGTCCGGGTATATCCTGTGGATAAGTTGTGAATGAATTATTCCGGAACGGATTCATGCGGCAGCTGGTTATTTTTGATAGTTTGGGGGGGTGTTTTCATTATTTTCCACGTTATCAGCTCTTGGAGCCGGTTCGGGCTGATGTTGCACCGGTTTAAAAATTGTGCCGGAAATTTCTTTTCTGAGCTTAATGGAAGGGCCCTTGTCCGTACATTTTCCTTGTGACATGGTCGCAAGAGGGGCGGGAGTGATGTG
>CAZDYY010000500.1:0-1526 GCA_964509745.1 uncultured Legionella sp.
AGCTGGTGCGCTGGGATGCCTATCTCCTCGGCGAGGACGTAGAGGGGCTTGACGGGCTTGTACTCCTCGAGGTGGCCGAGGTCGGGACGCAGGAGGTGCAGCACCGAGGCCATGTGGGACGGCGAAGACACAGCGAAACGTCACGCGGATGTTTTACTGGGGCACTGATCGGTGTAGAATGCCGTGCGATGCTGTTGAGTTGCAGCGCGCAGAGCGAGAGACTGCAGGGAATGCAGAAAGCAGTCGCTTTGTCAGCTCTGTGCAGTGATGTAGACCACAACTGGAACTAACTTTCGGACCCGTGCACCAGTGCAGCGAATGAACGTTGCGTGAGTGCGCAAGGTGAGTTGCGTAGGGCCGCTTTCGACGTCCGAGACCATTCTACATCGGCTTGCGAAGGCAGAATGCGTGCGACCTGCCTCATTTTCCGCCCGCCTTGGCCACCGCGCCCCCATGGACCGCCAACCAGAGAAGCCCGAGGTGCGCGCCGTGCCTGCGCGTCTTTGAGGGCAACGCGGCGAGTAGCATCTCGTTCTTCGCTGCCGGGCGTTTATTGCGACTACAGAGAGTGGTTTCTCGTGTAGTTGTTTATTTGCTTACTCCTGTGACCTCTCTTGCCTCCTAACAGAAGTGCGTAGACCAGCAAGCGCGGATCTCAGGACGATGACGACGAAATCCGCCCCGAGGAGGACGAGAACGACGAGGGACCCGAGGCCGCCGCCGTACGCATTGTCTGCATGTATTCCACACAGCGCATGCGACCCTGAGACCCGCACCTCGCTCGAAGTCCCTCGACGCTCAGCATCGCCCGCAGCGCGCTCAGAGATACAACCAGCTGTTCCAGAATCTTCTTCGTACGATGGTGTTCGATCCACGCCACCAGGGCGACAGCCTCGCCGACCTCGGTGCGCCCGCCCTCCACTTGATCTCCATCTTTCTCACGGCTAACGTCCGCATCCGAACAGTGAAGAGCCTCAAGCAGAACAAGTTGATCAACAGCGAGGCCGTTGAGCAGTACGTGCCGTCTGCGGTGGGCGCGCATGCTCCCGTTGTTGGTAGTGACTTGGTGCAGGGCATTCATGAGCATTCCGCGTGGCGATTTCGTCACCGAGGACCTCAGGGTACCGTCCGGGGCACTTGTGGAATAGCGCCTGTGCTTTTCGACGAACCGTTGTGTGTGTTTGTGCGTGTCGTGTGTGTGTGTGTGTGTGTATGTGTGTGTGTGTGTGCTGCGCTCAAACTCGCACAAGAACGACGCCTACCAAGACGCGCCTCTGCGCGTCGCCTCGATGGGCTTCAACATCTCCGCCCCGCACATGTACGCCATGTGCCTGGACAGGCTCGGCATCGAGCCGGGCCACACCGTGCTGGACGTCGGCTGCGGATGCGGCCACTTCACCTGCCTCGCCGTGCGTATCGTCGCTTGCATTGCGTGGTGCGCGTGCGTGTGCGGGTGTGCGTGTGCGTGTGCGTGGGTCGTATTTGCGCGGACCGAGCCATCCTGTTCTCACACTGTGTATGCAGAG
>CAZDYY010000501.1:0-359 GCA_964509745.1 uncultured Legionella sp.
CGTATTGCATTTAATTCATTTTACCTCTATCCCAAAATCTGTTTCAAGCTTTCTCGGGCGTAACCTGCACTTGCCGTCATCCCTTTCCCCCCAATTGCTGTCCTTACATAAATCCTGTTAGCTATATTTTCACAGACAATATGTTTGTCGGGGTGTTGGGCATAAAAGCCACACCAGGTTTCCTCGATATCATTTACATCAAAATCTACGATCCTGCGTGCCTCGGCCAACATCAACTGATTGATATAATGGCTGTTTTTAAAGCCTAATTCGTCAAACTCATTAACGCCTGCATATTCATGAGAATCGCCTATAATAAAGCTACCATCTATAGCTTGCTTAAACAAAATATGGATGCC
>CAZDYY010000501.1:369-1013 GCA_964509745.1 uncultured Legionella sp.
GCAATTGTACTCGAAACTCTCATATCTTCGGGTTGTAAGGCCTGTAAGGATATTTCCCTGTAATGCTATGTTTTTCTTTGGTTTGGTTCTTATCATTTGTAGCTTGCTAATGACTATGCCGCTTTTGGCAAAATATTCTGGCATTAGTAATTTATATTCATAGCCATTACAGACTACCAATTTTTCACCATAGAAAATTTCTCCCCCACTTGTACGAACATTGACGTCGTTGTTACCGATGTCTATGCCAACTACAGGCACATTATAATGGATTTGGTATTTTTCAAACCTGTGTGTTAGGTAGCGTTGTACGCTTAAGATCATTTTATCTGGCTCTACACTAATTTCTTCTGGGAAAAAGATTGCCCCTTGTGCATAATCTTTTTTTAAGGTCGGGTGCTTTGTTATAAGTGCATCGGGTTCTAGATAATCACAAGGGTAGCCAATCCCATCATAATGTTGCTTTAGTTCGTTTATCAACCTCAATTCATCAGCATCTGAAGCGATGTAAAGGCTTCCGTTCTGTCGAACCGAAATATCACTTTGAGATTGGATGTGCTTATAGATCGCTGTACTATCCAATCCATATTCAAACCATTTGCCTTCCATGCCAGATGGCACAACTTGACCAAAATTTCTCACAG
>CAZDYY010000501.1:1023-1264 GCA_964509745.1 uncultured Legionella sp.
CAGTGGAACCTACCGGAAAATTGTCCTTCTCTAACTGCAGTACAGATAAGCCCTGCATTAAGGCATGATAGGCATGAAATGTTCCAAGTACCCCGCCTCCAACTATGATAACATCGTATTTTTTATCCATTATCTTGTTACTAAAATTGTTTCTTCGAGCACGATTTTCGCTGACGGTATTGCCCGCTGCTTAATCTTCCTTAAAAAATATATCAAAGAAAGAACTGAACAAATAGTAGTT
>CAZDYY010000501.1:1274-1520 GCA_964509745.1 uncultured Legionella sp.
TGAAACCACAATCAGGCTTTCATTGAAAAACGAGGTCCAGCTGTTTCTTTCCGTTGCGAACTGGTGGAACATTAAGATTGAAAAACTACCCAGATAACCGATTGAATCTGAAATGTAAATCAGGAAGCCTACATTGCTCTTGTAATGAAGACTGGCAATCATCCGTTCAAAGAATATGGCATGGTAGGGGATATATGCAAGATAGAGGCCCATTCCTACCAAAGTCATCCATAAAACTGGTTTGAT
>CAZDYY010000502.1:0-229 GCA_964509745.1 uncultured Legionella sp.
GTTTGAAATGTCGCCCTTCACCTGTTCGCGGAGCAGCTTGAGGGGAGGGAACTCGTAATTCTTGTCGTCGCTCTGGGGGAGGGCGATCTTGGCCTTCTTGGTTTCCTCGGCCTTGACGATGTTGAGCTCGATCTTGCCGGCGGCGGCTGGCTTGGATTCGACGGGTTCGGGACGAACCGGCGGGCGCGTGACCGGCTTGGGCGCGAGAGTCTCGACCGGCGGCTGCTTG
>CAZDYY010000502.1:239-1518 GCA_964509745.1 uncultured Legionella sp.
GGCCGTGCGCGGCGTCTCGACAAGCGGATCATCGCCCTTGGGCACGATCATCTTCTTGGAAGAGCCGGGGGCCATCGGCGGAGTGGTGACCGAGGCGGCCTTGGTCGCGGCGGCGGCGGCCTCCTTGGCAGTGGCATCGCGGCGCTGGCGAAGTTCCTCGGCGCGAGCGACGGCGAGCGCAGCTCGTTTCTGGCGCCACTCCGTGAAGGCGTGGAGCAGACGCGCGACGTCGGCGATGAAGTCGCGGGTGAAAATGAAGATGAACCCGAGCAGGTAGATTGTGCCGAAGATCAGCGCCGAGCCGAAAACGCCCAGGCTGTCCTTGAGCAAGGTCTGGTAGAGAAATGCCCCGAGCAGGCCGCCAGGTCCGCCGGTGAAGATGGCCTTGTTGGTGAAGAGGGTTTCCTGCATCGCCATGAGGGCGGAGAAGGAGATCAAGCAGCACGCGATGGCGAGGAGGCGGGTGGTGGTGAGGCTGCGGGCGCTGCGCAGATAGATGTAGGTCATCCGCAGCAGAAACGCCGGGATCAGCCACGAGGCGGCGCCGAGCAGGTGATAGGCCCACCACGTGTATTCCGCGCCGATGACGCCAACAAGGTTAACGCTCGTGGGATTGGTGGTGTGCTGGATGCTTTGCCCGGGCTCGAAATCAACCAAGGCCACAATCAGCAGGACGCCGAAAACCAAACAGGTGAAGGCGGCAAGCCAGTGCGGGCGATGGCGCGGGCCTTCGAAGGACGGGGCGTCCTTGTCTTTTGCCTTTGCATTTGAGTTCTCCGCTTTGGCCATTTGTAGTGGAATTTATTGCAGGTCCATCAGGTCGGAGGGTCAATGTAAAATCCCCTGCCAAGATCTGCGCAAGCCACTAAAGCCCAACGAATGACGCCATTTCTCAATTTCAAGCCGATCTATCAGGAACGTGTCTGGGGCGGACGGGCGTTAGAGTCGTTTTTAGAAAGAAAACTGCCCGGAAGTGCGCCGATCGGTGAAAGTTGGGAGCTGGTCGACCGGCCTGAGGCGCAGTCCGTGGTCACGAATGGTCCTTGGGCGGGCAGATCGCTGCGTGAAGTGATCGCGTCCCACGCTGCGATCATCATGGGACCGGTGTGGCCGAAAGATCGGCCGTTTCCGATTTTGGTGAAGTGGCTGGATTGCCGCGAACGACTCAGCCTCCAGGTGCATCCGCCGGCCAGCATCGCGGCGCGATTGGGTGGCGAGCCCAAGACGGAAAATTGGTATATCGCCCGGGCCGAGCCCGGCGCGGCCGTCCTGGCCGGAC
>CAZDYY010000503.1:0-1517 GCA_964509745.1 uncultured Legionella sp.
CTCCGGGAGAGGGGGAGCACGGGTAAGTTCGTAAAAGTAAGGGCAGGTTCCAGACCTTCCGCTGTTCGCGGCCCCTACTCTCGCCTCTTGCAGGCTTCGCCCGCAGGGCGGGAGGGGACATCATCGTTCCCTACTTCATCACCTCCAACTTGTACCCGCACCTGCCCAGGTGCTTCGTCACGTCCTGGATGTGCTCCGCCCCCCTGGTCTCCAACTCCACCAGCACCTCGGTCTTTCCGATCGGGAGCGATTCGGAGCGGCGGTCGTGGGTGATGATCGATATGTTCGCCTTCGCCGTAGCGATCTCTGTGGCGAGCCTTGCCAGTGCACCCGGGACATCGTCCAGCTCGATCTTCAGCTTCAGATAGCGCCCTGCCGCCAGAAGGCCCCTCTCCACGACGACGGCGATGGTCTTCACGTCGATGTTGCCGCCTGAGAGAAGCGCCACCGTCTTTCCTGAGAGGTGCTTCACCTTCCCGTTCAATAGCGCCGCGAGGCCGACCGCGCCGGCTCCCTCGACCATCAGCTTGTTCCTCTCCAGAAGCGAAACGATGGAGAGCGCTATCTCTTCCTCGTCCACCAGGACGATCTCGTCGACGTACTCCTTTATCACTGGAAACGTGTTGGTTCCTGCGGTCTTCACCGCGATGCCGTCGGCAAGGCTCGCCCTGATGGGGACGGTGACGATCTCCCCTTTTTGCAGCGCCTGGCGCATGGACGGTGCGGCCGCGGATTCGACGCCGATTATCCTCACGTGCGGATGGGTCTCCTTGATGGCGCGGGCGATCCCGGCGATGAGCCCCCCGCCGCCGACCGGTACCAGGACGTTTGCCAGATCCGGGAGATCCTCCAGGAGTTCCAGGCCGATGGTCCCCTGTCCTGCCATGACCAGCGGGTCGTTGAACGGGTGGACGAAGAGGGCCCCGCTCGTCTCGGCCTCCCTGAGGGCTGCGGCACACGCCTCGTCGAAGTTCTTCCCCTCCAAAACGACCTCCGCCCCGTAATCGCGGGTGGAGAAGACCTTCTGCGGCGGGGTGCTCTCCGGCATGTAGACCACTGCCTTCACACCGAGGAGGTCCGCGGAGAAGGCGACACCCTGGGCATGATTCCCTGCCGATGCCGTTATCACGCCACCGGCCAGCGCCTGGCGCGGCTGTGATGTCATGAAATTGAGGGCGCCGCGGATCTTGAAGGCCCCGGTGCGCTGCAGGTTTTCACATTTGAAATAAAGGGGGAGGCCGAGCCTTTCGCTGAAGTGCTGAGCGTGGATCAGTTCCGTGCGGCGCACCCTTTTCTTGAGGTTCTGGGCTGCGTCGAGGATCAGGTTGTAATCAAGCATTCTCTACCGTCCGGAGGGTTAATGTGTATGATCGTGATGATGCCCGCCCTTGCAACTGCCATGCGGGTGGTGGTGCGGGTGCACGTGGGCGTGCGCCAAGGCGGCCGCCCGCGGCCGATGGTGGAACTGCTTAGCACCCTCGACATCGGTGCAGCGGGTGCTTTCCAACTGCAGGGTG
>CAZDYY010000504.1:0-1513 GCA_964509745.1 uncultured Legionella sp.
CCGGCACAACAACTGGTGCTGGCGGGGGGGCCTGCTAAAATAGCAGAGGCCATTGCCTCATTTGATATGGGGCTTGTTGATGCGGATTTGCGCTGGCAAGAGGCGCGCAATCATTTTTTGTTAACCTGGTGCGATCCTGAATATCCTGCCTTGCTGAAGGAAATTCCAGACCCACCAGTGGCTCTTTATGCCATTGGTCATCTATCCTGTCTGCAATCGCGGGCTGTTGCGATGGTGGGAACGCGCAATCCCTCACTGACGGGTAGTGAAACGGCATATCAGTTTGCATTGGAACTGGCCGCCAGAGGTTTGGTCATTGTGAGTGGTCTTGCGCTGGGTATTGATGAGCGTGCGCATCAGGGTTGCCTTGATGCAGACGGAAAAACCATTGCTGTAATGGGAACGGGTATCGATTGCGTATATCCCCGGCGACATGTCAAACTGGCTGAGCGAATCTGCCAGTCTGGCTTGCTCATGAGCGAATTTCCATTGCAAAGTCCACCGATCGCTGGACATTTTCCACGCAGAAATCGTATAATAAGCGGTCTGTCATCATCCATACTGGTTGTTGAAGCAGCAATTCGAAGCGGTTCATTGATTACAGCCCGGCTGGCGCTGGAACAAAATCGCGATGTTTTGGCTATTCCAGGGTCGATACATAACCCCCAGGCAAGAGGCTGTCACTATTTGTTACAGCAGGGGGCGAAACTGGTGACGTCCGTTGAGGATATTCTGGAGGAACCGGGCCTGTACTATGAGCCCGACATGGCAAGTAAAACAAACGGGATACTTGCGGATGAGAATACAAACCTGGTAAAGTGCATTGGATTTGAAGTAACGACGGTGGATCAAATTGTAGTACGCAGTGGAATGGCGATTGAAACTGTGGTTTGTGAACTGGCTGAATTGGAATTGCAAGGGCTTGTCAAGGCAATCCCTGGTGGTTATGCGAGGTGTACAGTATGAAAGATAGCTTGTTTGAATTGTTGTTAACATTGTTTGAGAAGACAATATTGCACTTGAAAGAGCAGCAAAGTGCAAGTGACGAGCATGTAAAAAATCACGGTCAGTCTGCTGATGCACCTGGTCTGGACGAAACAATGCCGGGCGTGGTCAGAGTACAGGTTGAGCGGTTTAAAGCGCCTGAAAACAATTCCATACGGGTATTTACCCAGCATGAACGATTAAAATTGACAAAAGCCAGTTACCAGTTTTTGATGCGCATGGCTTCCCTTGGCATTATTGAGCCGGAAACACTGGAATTGATTATCAATCGCCTGGTTTTTTCCGAGTCACGTATTGTTAGTCTGCAGGAAACCAAATGGGCTATTCGCAACACACTGGCTAACAGCCTGAGCAGAGAGCAAATTGCTTTTCTTGATCTTGTCCTGTATCAAAAAGAAGACAGGCTTCCTTTGCATTAGGTGTAGCTTCTCACATCAGGAGACTTCTCGCAGTCATCGGGATGATGCGCGGGAAATTACCATTAGGTCTTATTTTAATAAGGTTAACA
>CAZDYY010000505.1:0-1511 GCA_964509745.1 uncultured Legionella sp.
GAGTACGTCTGCCCGTAAATCCAGTTCCATGCCGGCAGAAGGTAATACATGTGCAACCAGTTTGAGATCTCCTGTATTAATTGCCCAGCGCACAAACGATCGTTTTTGCTCATATCGATTAATATAATCCGTATTGATGATCACATCCCGCGCACCGGTCTGAAACACCTGATCCAGAATTTCATATTGTTCCTGACTGATCGCATATTTGATCAACACGTTCATTTTTTCTGTATCATGGTTTTGCACAAAAGCCTTGATCATCCTTGTCTGGATAGCGTCATCATCACCCGGTTTACCATACAGGTTTTTGTCTCTGGAGCTGGTTCTTGCATCAATCACCTGTTCTATTTTGTAATAACCACTGGATTTCAGTTGTTCAAGAGTGACCAGTGCAGCTTGAAGATACTTATGATTTTTATAGGTAATGGCATAATTTCTTGTTTTAAGCACAGAACCATCCCCTGCGTCTGACACATCGACTGTGATGCTGTATTTGCTAAAATAATCCTGCAGTGTGAGGGACTTGTTTTTATCCACGGTTAAATCGAAATAATCTTTAAACCTTGAGATGCTCTGGACATTTTTTAAAAAAACCGGCCCCATGATTGAGTTCAGCCCGCTGACCGGTGTATCGGTGTCCTGTGTTTTACTCATCTGAAAAATATTCGATAAATTATTCAAATGCTGTATGCTGAAAATTGCGCAACTGACCTGGTCAATCTGTATCCCGCCAGCTGTATATTGGTAGAATCGCCTTGATTTATCTCCCATTGCAAACGACTCGGCATAAGCAAGATTACGATCATCACCAGCAGCATCAATATAAAACAGCCTGATTTCCTCCCCGTCAAAATCAATTTGCATTGGCGTGCAGTGTGCTTCCTTTTTGATAATAAAATCGTAATGACAGGGCTGATTACTGGCAATTGATTCTGCAATTTTAAAATTAAACTCCAGCCGGCTTAATTCATCGCGGCTATCCATGACAAAAGGATCATACGTCGTCCGATTCTTTTTTTTTCGCTTTTCTGCTTTCGCTTCAAGCATCAGGGCTACAATTTCGGTTGACGCCGGGGGAACCACCAGTTCATCAAGCAACACGGACTCATCTCTTGCTGCCCGTTTATCTTCGCGTTGCATGATCTGGTTCAGTAGTGCGATTCTTTTTTCACTGACAGCCAGCGCCTGGGTTAATCTATCATGCAAATCTGCATAATCTGTCTTCATGGTTTTCACCACAAATCAACTCGTCATAGTTACAATATAGATTAGATTTGTCTGCTTTGCGCAAACTTTGACAGAGTCGTCTAGCGGCCAGCCAGCATCTGCAAGGCCTGTCGAATCAGCTGTTCACAATTTTTCTGGCCATCATCAATCTTGCTGACTGCCTTGACTGCTTCCTGTCGTTTATACCCCAGCGCTTCCAGAGCGCTGACGGCTTCATCGGTCTGGTTCAAGATGCCCGGAATTTGTTTTTCCTGCGTGAACACAGCACCCGGCAACTGCTG
>CAZDYY010000506.1:0-1503 GCA_964509745.1 uncultured Legionella sp.
CCTCCGGGATGGTCTCCTCACGGATGTTGCCGAAGGCAAGCCTCAGGTACCCTTCCAGCCCGGGCCCGAACACCTCGCCCGGCAAAAGCAGGATCCCCCCCCTCTCGACCAGCCTTCTCGCCACCTCCCTCCCGGTCCCTCCGACGAGCGGATGCCGCACCCACCCGAAAAAGGGGCCGCTTGCCACCAGGCGGAAGGGGTTCACCCCCTTGCCGAACTCGGAGCGGAACACCTCGTGCCGGCGCTCCATCATGACCCGGTTTTGCGCCACCCATCCCCCCAGATGCTCGAATCCGTACTTCACCGCGTGCTGGGTCACGCGCGGCTGGCATACCGCCATGGTGTCCTGGGCCTTCAGCGCGTGCTGTATGAACTCCTCCGAGGCCGCCAGCATCCCGGCGCGGTATCCGGTAAGCGCAAAGGTCTTGCCGAAGGAGGCGATATGGACGAAGTGGTCTCCCCAGTCGGGACGCTCGAAGAGATCGTGGGGGCGGACTCCGCCGGTGATGAAGCTGTTGTAGGTCTCGTCTAAGACCAGAGCGATGTTGTGCCGCACCGCGAGTTGGTGCAGTTCACGCACCAATTGCGGAGGTATCACGGCGCCGGTGGGGTTGCTGGGGGTGACCAGCAGGATGGCCCGGGTCTTCGGGGTGATCAGGGAGGCGATGGCGGCGACGCTCGGCATCCCCCCGTCCTCCTCGTCGAAGGGGGCATAGACGCAGCGGATGCCGAGCAGCTCCAGGGCCATCGGGTGGTCGAAGTAGGCCGGCAACTGCACGATCACCTCGTCTCCGGCGCGGCAAAGCGTCACCATGGCGAGCCACAGCGCCTGGCTCGCGCCGATGGTGAGGCAGATCTGGGCGGGGTTGATGCAGGCGCCGTAGAGCTCACGGTAACCGGCGCAGACCGCCTCGCGCACCTCCGGGAGCCCCTCGTCCACGCTGTAGCGCGAGGTGAGCGGGTCCCGCATCACCTGCGCCAGGTGATCGATGAGCTCCGGCGGCGGGGGGTAGTCGGGGATCGCCTGGCAAAGGTCGATGAGTGGCACCCCTTCGGGGGCCCCGGCGAGCCACCCCCTCACCTCCGAGATGGGGGGCGGGTGGACGGCAGCTATCAACGGCGAGACGGGGAATTTCATGGGAGAGCCTCGGTCTTTCATCTGACAGATCGGCCGGATCTGGCGGTTCCGTCGGATCAACAAAGAAGGCCCTCAAAAGAGGGCCTTCTTTGTATTACTCCGGCGCGGGAAGGTACTGCTCGAACTGCCTCTTGTCCTGGCAGCAGCGGTACGCCTCCTCGGGCGAAACCTTCTTGGTCTTCAGCAGGTCCAGGATGTGCTGGTCCATGAGCTGCATCCCGTCCTTCCTCCCGGTCTGCATGATGGAGGGTATCTGGAAGGTCTTCCCTTCGCGGATCAGGTTCCCGATGGCGGGGTTCCAGACCATGATCTCCTGCGCGGCCGCCCTCCCCTTGCCGTCCGCGGTCTTCAGAAGCTACTGGCAG